>CAYNDM010000158.1:0-7364 GCA_964395265.1 uncultured Bacteriovoracaceae bacterium | reverse complement strand
CTCTTGATCGAGGAACTCGGAACCTGGTGAAGCTCGGCGGCGTACCGGACATAATCCGCCACCTTCATCTCCGGGTAGACTGGAGGGGTCTCCGGAAGATAGCCTACGTTGCGCTTCACTTTCAGCGGCTCTTCGAAAACGTCATGCCCCGCGACCGTGACCTTTCCGGCGCTCGCGGGCATGAAGCCCGTGATGATCTTCATCGTCGTACTTTTTCCCGCGCCGTTAGGCCCGAGGAATCCCACGATCTCGCCTCTCTCGACATGAAAGTTCAGGTCATCGATGGCGGTTCGCGGACCATAAATCTTGGTCAGATGCGATACATGAATCATGAACACCTCTTTAGTTCATCCTGGCTGAAGCCAGTGGCGAGGAGACCCTCACCGCTCGATCCAGCCCTGGTTGCAAGGTTTTCGAACTATTTCCCGAAATCAGGAAACTGGACGGAGTCGCTTCGTCAATATCCTGACGAATACCCCGTGACGGCTTCTGAGATTCGAGAAATTAAAAGCAGGATTATCTTAAAATGCAATGGCAATGATTGATGGTCTGTCAAGTCGGTCGCTGATTTTCAGCGATGCGTCAGAACGACCTTCCCAATGTTCTGGCGACTTGCCAGGTGGGTTTGAGCGGCACCTGCTTCCTCTAGCGGAAAAGACTTGCCGATGGTTGGCCTGAAAGACTTTTGTTCGAAGCGTTTCATAATGGCATCCATGCTGCTTTGAGCTATGGGTGCCTCAAAGAGCTTCAGCATATTCAACCCGAACACGCCTCGATTGTCCATCATCAGCTTGACGGGAGGAAAGAGCGGGGAGCGAATCAAGGTATTCACGGCTCTCACGATCGAGCGCTTCTGGCCTCCTACTATGCTAGAGACTCCATAGGTCACCACTCGTCCGCATGGAGCGAGCCTTTGGTAGCTTCGCTTCAATTCTTCGCCGCCGATGGGGTCCAGGATGAGATCGAAGCCTTCGATCTCGGATGCTCGTGCGTGATGCCAGAAATCATGAGTCCACACTTCCTTCGCTCCAAGCTCGAGGACGGGTGCGGCTTTTTTCTGGGTGCTGGTCAGGCCCACGACCGTGGCGCCGGCGCTGGCGGCGATCTGGACGGCCGCCAGCCCCACGCCTCCGGCGGCACTATGGATCAGGACCCGGTCTCCCGCTCGAACCCGCCCCATTTCCATCAGCGCCATCCACGCGGTGAGGAAATTGACGGGGATAGAAGCGCCGTCGTCGAAGCTGAGATGAGCCGGAAGTGGGCGCACCCATTTTTCCGGCAGAACGATCTCGGTCGTATAGCCGCCGAATTGAGCGCCGGCCACGACTCGGTCTCCTTTTTTGAATCGCGTCGCTTGGGACCCGGTCTCCAAGACCGTGCCGGCGACTTCGTAGCCGGGGACGAAAGGAGGCTTCGGGGCCTCGGGATAGAGTCCCATTCGCATCATGATATCCGCGAAATTCACTCCAGCTGCCTTCACGGCGATCCGCACGCCGTCGGGGCGCAAGGGATCTGAAGCCTGCTCTTCGAAACGAAAGACCTCGGGGCCGCCGAACCGCGGGATGACGATGGATTTCTTCATGGGGAGGTCTTACCAGAGGTTCGACCGTGAGCGGTTATTTTCCGAACTTCTCGTAGTTTTTCACGAGCTCTTCGATGCGCTTGACGACCGCGTCGACCGTTTTCTCGAGGGGCACGGAGAGCGCAAGCCCGGCCGCGTACTCGTGTCCGCCCCCTCCGAGCTCCATGGCTACGCGGTTGATGACGATCCGTCCTTTGGACTTGATCGAGACGCGGACCTGGCTGTCGTCTTCTTCCCGGAAGAGAGCCACGACTTCAGCATCCTTCAGAAGAAGCAGGAGATTGAGGAACGACTGGGTGTCGTCGGCGGAGGCCTGATGCTTCTTGCGGAGGTCCAGCGGCATCTCGAGCCAGGCCACTTTTCCGTTCGACGTGGCTTTCACGTTCTGGAGCATATTCCCCAGGAGCTGGAGGTGGGAGATCTCCTTCGAGGAGTAAATCGCCTGGTAGACCTCTTCCGGGTTCACTCCAAGCTCGATCATCTCCGCGGCGATCTTGTGCGCGATCGGAGTGGTGCGAGAGTAGCGGAAGCTGTTGGTATCGGTCATGACGGAGACGTAGAGGCCGAGGGCGACCTCCTTGTTGATCTTGGTCAGGCCCAGCTCGCCGAAGAGGCTGTACAGCAGCTCGCCGATGCTGCTCGAGCGGGTGTCCGAGACCATCATCGCGTGAGGCGGATACGAGATCTCCGGGGCCCCGATGATCTCGGGATGATGGTCCAGGAATACGATCTTGCGCGCCCGAAGTGAAAGCTCGCTCCAAAGCTTCCCGAGCCGCCTGGGGTCATTGGTGTCGACGATGATCCACAGGTCACAGGTGTCCCAGAGCTCCACTTCGCCGGGCCCGAGGAGAATGTTTCCCTTTGGGTCGAGAAAACGGTAGCGCTTGGGAAGCTGATCGGGATTGTAGACCCGGCAAGCCTTGCGCGCGCGTTTCAAATAGTGGAAGAGCGCGGCTTCCGCTCCCAGTCCGTCGCCATCAGGAAGGATATGCGTCGAGATCAGGACGCGTTTGGCTTCTTCGACGTAGGTTTTGAATTTCTGGAATTCCTTGGTCTTGGCTAATTCGATGGCCTTGGTTTTGGTGCTCAAGCTGCGCTCCCGTCCTTCCGAAAAGTCTCTAGTAAAGGAAGCCTGTCGCGATGAGAGCAGCGATGAAAAAGCAGGACGCCGATCTGGACCCTCTCTACGTCATTTTTGAGCAGCATTTATATAACTTTGAGGATTCTGACCAGGATCGCAAGACCTTTATTGCCACGGTAATTCACGACTACATCACTTATCTTCGCAAGCTCAACATAGCGGTTCCGATGTCGCTCGAGAGGCCGATCGTCGAGGAATTGGCGACTCACGTGAACACGATGCTCGTCAAAAAAATCTACGGTTGCCTGTCGCTTCGGGACTATCAGAAGAACGCTCCTGCGCAGCTGAAGCGCAAAGCCCGCAGCCGGTACAAAAAGTTGACGCAGAAAGCGGGTTGAGCCGCCGTCAGGATCTCGACCTGGCGCGCTTGCGTCGGGCCCGTCGAGCCAGATGCTCGATGATCATTCCCGCGATATTGAGGCCGGTGGCCCGCTCGATGCCCTCGAAGCCCGGCGAGCTGTTCACCTCGAGCACCATCGGTCCTGAGCTGCTCTCGATCAAATCGACTCCCGCAACCTCGAGCCCGAGAGTGCGAACCGCCTTGAGCGCCGCGCGCTCGTAGTCCTTGGGCAGCTTGACGAGCTCAGCCTTGCCTCCGCGATGGATATTGGAGCGGAACTCGCCGGCGGGCGCGGTCCGCATCATCGCCGCTTTGACTTCGCCTTCGATCACGAACACGCGATAGTCACGGCCGGCTCCCTCGGCGATGAACTGCTGGATGATGACGTCTTGCTCGAGGCCACGGAGCGTGTCGAGCACCGACTCGAGCGAGATCGGAGTATGCACCAGCATCACTCCCACGCCTTGAGTGCCTTTCAAGACCTTGAGGACAACAGGCATTCCCTTGACTGCTTGAACCGCTGGCTTGAGGCCCCGGGTGGATCGGGTCAGCACCGTTGTCGGCACCTGCAGGCCCGCCTCGGCCAGGACCTGCAGGCTTCGCATCTTGTCCCGCGATTCGGCGATGGCCTTGGAGCTGTTGATGCACTCGGTTCCCAGCGCCTCGAATTGCCTGACGACGGCGAGCCCGTAGTTCGTGATCGAAGCACCGATCCGCGGCAGGATCGCATCGAAATGCGGGAGCGAAGTCGAGCCGATCAGGATCTTGCTGTTGGCTCCGTCGATCACGAGCTGGCATTCGACCGGATTGATCACGTCGCACTCGACGTCGAGCTTGGCGGATTCCTCCAAGAGGCGGCGAATGCTGTGCAACTTCTTGTTACGGGAGAGGATAGCGACTCTCATTCGGTTGCCAATGGGCACGGGCCTACTGTAGCATTGAGGCTCGTATGCTCAAAGTCATCCCCAGGAACTTGTCGGTCGGCGCCCTGTTTTTGCTGGTTGGCGTGGCGGGCTGCGCCGGAGGATGCGCGGGCTCGAAACCCAAGCAGTATTCGCTGCGCTTCGAGCAGGCGACGCGGACCTTGGAGGCTAAAGAGCTCTGGTCGAATCAAGTCAAGGGATTCATCACTGATCTCGCCGTCTCGAAGAGCGGAAATGCGGTATTGGTGGGGACGATCCCCGACTATGAACAGGATAAGTTCCCGAAGCAGTTCCTGGTCGAGCTCCTGGATAGCGAGGACGGCGACGCGATCTGGCGCAGTCCCCAGAAGGCCCAAGTCCGAGCCTTGGATGTGTCGGAAGATGGCGAGCTCGCGGTGGTGGCCAATTACGCCGGAGAGGTGGTTGGGATCGGTCGAGACGGGAAAGTCCGTTGGACGGCGTCCGGAGTCTGCCGCCCCATGATCTTGAGCCGGGTCAAGAAGGTGATCTGCTACCACGATGACGACGCGGACCCTGAGATCGCGTTCGACGTTTTTGATTGGAACGGGAAGAAAATCCATTCTCACCCGATTTCAAATGACATTCTGGCGCTCAAGGTCTCGGATGACCAGCGCTGGCTTGCGATAGGGCTGACTCGGGGACAGATTCAGCTCTTGGGTCAGGACTTCAAGCGGGTGTGGAGCAAGACGATCGACGGAGAGGTCCTCGACGTCGGCATCTCCTCCGGGGATCGGCCTCTGGTCAGCGCGTTGGCCGTCAAGAAGGGACAGCGCCTGTCGGTGCTGGACCATCAGGGCAAGCTGCTCGCGCAGTCCCAGGTCGCGGGGCATGCCGAACAGGTCGAGATGACTCCGGACGGAAAGGGGGTGCTTGTCTACGGAAACGGCCCGAGAGGCCAGTTTGTCGGCGCCTATTCGTCATCCGATCTCAAGGTTTTGTGGCAGCGCACGGATGCCAGGTACGCGGATTACTCCGCTCCCATGCTGGTCGCGGATCAGCTGGTGCTGATCGGTTTCGAGAACGTCCAGGAGCACGGACGCCAGAGCTTCATCCTTGGCTTTGACAACGAAGGCAAGCTGAAGACCAGCATCCCTCTTGAGACGGATGAAGGCGCCTACATCTATTCTCAGGCTTTCTCGTCCTCCCGATCTTTCCTGGCGGTGGGTACCGATGACGGTAAGCTAGCCGGTTTCAAGCTCGAACCGAAAGAGCCATGACCGGGAAAGTGGCTGGCCGGTTGTCGTTCAGCTTGAGGTATAGCGGTCCGCTCCTTTGTTGCTCCCCATATTGTGCACATGATCGCGGACGATCTCTTTGTGCTTGCGCAGCTGGCGTTCCATCTTCGCGATGACGAGATCGATGCTCGCGTAGAGATCTTCCGTGGCATCCTCCGCGAAGAAGTCCATGTTGTTGCCCACCAGGTGGCAACGGGCGACATGAAACATCTTCTCGATCGAGAAATGCCAAGTCACATGGATCTTGCCTTGAAAGTACTTTTCCAGCTTGCGTGACTTTTCTTCTGCGTAGGCCTTGACCGCTTCGCTTGGGTCCATGTGTTGGAAAGCGATAGAGAGATCCATATGAAAGAGCCTCCTTTGACGAAATGGCGGGCCGGTCACGACTCCGTGTCGGGCGGCTCCGTAGGTCAAAACCGTGCAAGAACACCGCCTTGATGGGTCGAATGGAGCGACTTGGAACGTACCGCCCCATAGCCTGCTCGCCTATCGGGCGAGTTGGGTCGCGTGAAGATGTCTGCAGGTTGGCGAAGCGCCTGCTTGTTTGCGGCTCAATTCCGCTTCAGCCTGAAGCGGACTCTGGAGACGTGACCGGAATCGTATAGGATGTGATCCCTGATCCGGAGTTTCCATTGACCGTATCCAGTCTTGCCGAAGAGCTGGCTTAAGCTCTGGTATGGTGTGTGAGTGCCTCCCATGCCGTAGCTTAAATTCAATGGCCTGCCCTGTCCGGCATATTGTCTCAAGAGGATTACGGATGTTCCGTCAGGGTGGATCAGTGTGACGGACACTTCACTTGGGATCGGATGTAGAATCGTGATTTCAATTCCGATATCGCGGACGATCCCGGCGGAATTGACATCGATTGCGTAGTCGGTGAATCCCCCATCTGAAATCGGCAGGCGGAGTGTTTCATTCAGGTGGTCAAAAATGGCAGGGGCGCCACCGATTCTATAAAAAGTGCTCACTTGCACCGGGACTCGAGTTCCGCTTGGGTCCAGGTAGGCGCCTCTGAGCTCGAATGCGGTTGCTTGGTGAAGCGTGCAATCAGGATGGATCGCGATGTAGAGCGGAGACTCGACCCTCGTGTCCCTGCGTGGCAAAAGCTCGGGAATCCTCAGGATCGGTTCGAGACCCATGATGCAATCCGAAGCGAATCCTTTCAAAGCGATATCGCGAATGGGCTGGGCACCCGTGTTCTTGAGCGTGAGATAGACAGCCCCTGTTTCGCCGGGATGAGGGGCCCCTTCTTCAGGAAGGTCATTGGCGCCATGGTCGATCGAGGTGATCTCGATTGAATTCCCCCAGCTGGACATCGAAAAACATAAGCCGATCGAGCAAACGACTATCGCAATCCTGGATTTCATTGGTTTTCCTTTCTCCGACTTCGTCCCAATTTCCAACCGAGTTAATCAGGCAAAAACCTTGCCCTGATGTTGCATTTTTTTCAGATAGGCCGCCAGCTATCAAGAATATTCTTCCAGGCGGTTGACAAGCGGGCGTCCTTAATTCAATTATTCCACTGCTCGCATCTAAGGAAGAGATCGAGGGGGGAGAAAAATATGTTCATCATTCATGCATTTCGTGAGGGCGGAGTATTCATGTACTTCATCCTCATTTTCGGGATTTTTACGGCAGCACTGATTTTTGAAAGAGCTAGGTCGCTCTATTTCGGCGCGAAACCGGCTCCAGTGGACTTCAGAAAAAACCTGCTTCAGTACCTCAGCGCGGGCGATCTCGCCGGGGCGGAGAAGTATGCAGGGCAATTTTCAGCCGAAACCGCGCTGGGGCGCATTGCTTCGCTTGGATGCGCGCTTCGCGGAAGGGCTGCCGGAGACGAGGAGCTTCAAGCCAGAATGGATGAGAGCCTGAGCGCTGAGATCGCGAAGATCGACAAGCGCACCGGGTTTCTCGCGATGTTCGGCAACGTTGCCACGCTCCTGGGGCTTCTGGGAACCATTAGCGGTATGATCGTGGCGTTCGCGGCGGTTGCAAATGCCAGCCCTGCGGATCGTGCCCGCATGCTGAGTATGGGGATCTCCGAAGCCATGAACTGTACTGCGTTCGGCCTTTTGGTCGCAATTCCGGCGCTGGTCACCTACGCCATCTTCCAGAACAAGAC
>CAYNDM010000157.1:4812-7396 GCA_964395265.1 uncultured Bacteriovoracaceae bacterium | reverse complement strand
CGGCGTCGTTGGTGTGCAGAGTCGAGAGAACCAGGTGACCGGTGAGCGACGCGTTGATCGCGATCTCGGCGGTGATCTTGTCGCGGATTTCACCGACCATGATGATGTCCGGGTTCTGGCGCAGGAAGGAGCGCAGGGCGCTCGCGAAGGTGAGGCCGATCTTCTCGTTCACCTGGACCTGATTGATCCCGTGGATCTGGTACTCGATCGGGTCCTCGACCGTCATGATGTTGCGCTCGGGACTGTTGAGCTTGACCAGGCAAGAGGAGAGGGTGGTCGATTTACCGCTGCCCGTGGGACCCGTCACCAGGATGATGCCGTACTTGTGGTGAATGAGCCTTTCGATCGCGTCCCGGCTCTTCTCTGAAAAGCCGAGCTGCTGAAGCTCGAGCGGTGTCCCGGATTGCTCGAGGATACGCATGACCAGGCGCTCCCCGAAGTGGGTGGGCACCGTCGATAGACGGATGTCGACGTCTTTTCCCGCGAGCTTGATCTTGATCCTGCCGTCTTGGGGCAGGCGCTTCTCGGCGATGTCGAGCTGACCCATGACCTTGATGCGCGACGAGATGGCCGCGTGCGCTCTTTTGGGTTGGCGGATGATGTCGTACAGGACGCCGTCGATGCGGTAGCGCACGACGAATTCCTTCTCGAACGGCTCGATGTGGATATCGGAGGCCTTTTCTTTCACGGCCCTGAAAATGAGCGAGTTGACGAACTTGATGACAGGCGCGTCGTCCTCAGTAGCTTCCAGGATGTCGATCGGGCCCTCGAGGTCGTAGGTATCCTCGAATTCGCCGCCGATCTCGTCCACGATATTGGAAGTGCTCTTCTCGTACACGCGGTTGATCGCGTCCTGAATGCGCATGTTCGTGCTGACGACGATCCTGACCGGATATCCGGTGAGCACCTGGAGATCCTCGACCACTGAATCGCTGAACGGGTCGGCGACCGCCACGACGAGCGTTTCGCCCTTCGGGGTCTGTTCCTTGGCGATCGGGATGATCTCCTTGGTCTTGGCGTAGTTGATCGGGATTCCCGCCACGAGCGCCGGGTCGATGTCGTTCGGCTTGAGGTCGTCGACGAACTCGAGCCCGATCTGCATGCAGAGCGCGCGCATGATCTCGTGCTGGACGATCAAGTTCTTCCGGACGAGAATCTCGCCGAGAAGGCCGCCTTCCTGTTGTTGAATCTGCAAGGCTTCCCCGAGCTGCGCTTCCGTGAGGGAAGTGTGCTTGAGGAGGATCTCCCCGATCTTGGGAGCCGTCTTCAGATTCTGTTTAAGCGGGATGCTCATTTTCGATCTCTCTCTTACCTATCCCTTAACCTTCGAAACCATCGTCAAACGTCGGAGGCGGAGGCAACGGGTCTCCTTCAGGCGGAGGGAAGCCTTCATTGGCCGGATCAGCCAGCTCCAGCGAAAATTCCGGGATCGGCGGAGCCTCCGGGGCGGGCGGCATAGCCGATCCCATGGGGAGCTGGGAAGCGGACGAGTCGGCGTTTGACTGAGGTGCCACTTTAGCACGTCCGGGGGTGGTAATGGGAGGGCTCTCGGGATCAATCGTGAACGTTCGCTGCGGTACGCTCTTCTGCAGTTCCGATACGTCGGGGAGCCCGCGGATCATATTGTCTCGGTACTTGCGCAGCGGGTCTTCGCCGCCCGTCGTGGATTCGAGGAACTCGTCGCGCTCCTTGAGCTTCTTGTCGAGGATCGCGCGAACGGACTCGTACTGACGGATGATGTGAGGAGTGATGAACACCAGCAAGTTCGTCTTGTTGCTCTGGGTCTGCTTGGATTTGAACAGCCAGCCCAGGAGCGGGATGTCGCCGAGGATCGGGACTTTCGCGATCTGCTCACCCACGTTGTCCCTGACCAGGCCGCCCAGGACGATCGTATCCTTGTCCGCCACGACCAGGGAGGTTTTGGCCGTGCGCTCGAGCGTACCGACGGCTTGTCCCTGAAGCTGCTCGGGCACGATCTGGCGGTTGATGTTGCCGAGTTTGGTGTCGATCTCCAGCTTCACGAAGTTGGCCAGCTTGTTGATTTGGGGCTTGATCTTGATCGAGAGCGATACGCGCTCCTTGGTGAAGGAGGTCGCGACACCCGCGCCTTGGACCGCCGTGCTGGTCGGCACGGGCACGTTCTCCGAAGTCTCGAAAGTCGCCTCGGTGTTGTCGAGCGCCAGGATCTGGGGAGTGGCCAGGATGTTCGCGTTCGATTTGGTCTGCAGCAGCGTGATGAGTGCCGCCAGGCTGGGGACTTTCGTGGTTTGTCCTCCGACGGTGATGTCGATCGTTTTCTCTTCCCTGAAACCCAGGACGGCGCCCTGCTGGGAGACGGGGTTCTGCAGGAAGTTCAGAAGATCGCCGCTCGTGCTGATGCCGATCCCGTTCTTGGGATTGACGAAGTTCGACGAGTACTGAAAGTCGCGCCCCAGGTTCATCTCCATGATGATCACCTCGGCGTAAACCTGGTCGCGAGGGATATCGAGCCGGTTGATCACCCGCTGCATGGTTGCGAAGTCGTTCGGCGAAGCGGTCACGACCAGGGAGTTGGTGGCTTTGTCCGCGGATACACGGATGCTGC
>CAYNDM010000157.1:685-4802 GCA_964395265.1 uncultured Bacteriovoracaceae bacterium | reverse complement strand
GTCGGGCGAGTCGTCCTGGTGGTGGACGAACCCTGCTGGCCCAGATTGTTGAGCGTCTGGGCGATCTGCTCGGCGTCTGCGAACTGCAGGTAGACGACATGGATCTTTCCGCCGCCCAGCGCGACAGGCACCTTCTTGTCGAGTTTCGCCACCAACGCGCGGATCTCGTCAGCCCCGCGACTGTTGGCATGCACGATCAGGTTGTTCGTTCGCTCGTCAGCGATGATGTTGTTGATGATGCCGCCTTCTTTGGTCTTTCGGGCAGCGAAGCTTCCCGCTCCTGGACGGGCCGCCGAGGTTCGGGGGCGGCCCGGGCGAATCCCCGCGCCGGTACCGGGCACGAGAGTATCGATCAACTTGGCGAGTTCGACCGCCGAAGCGTGCCGCACCGGAATGACCTCGATCCCGGCGTCGTAGCCTTCGACATCGAGGATTTCGAGAAGGCTCTGGAGCTTGTTGATATTGGATCCCGTATCCGTGACGATGACCGTATTGGTCTGCTCGTAGGGAATGATCCTGGAGTTCGCCGGCATGAAGCTGCGGAAGTTGCGCGCGACCTCCTCGGCGCTCAGGTACTTCAGAGGGAAGACCCGAGTGATCAGCGCGTCAGTGTTCGGGGCGTATTCGCCGGTGAAGGTCTTGAGCTGCTTGTCGCGCGCATCGCGCTGGCGAGCGATTCGCACGTATTTGCCCGAGGGGATCAGCGCGAAGCCGTTCATGTCGAGGGCGGTGAGAAAGGCTTTCCACGCGTCGGCCACCGTGATCGGGGAGTTAGAGATGATGGTGACGCGACCTTTGACATCCTTGTCGAGGATGAAGTTCTTGCCTGTGAGCTTGCCCAGGGCCTTCGCGATATCCATGATGTCGGCATCCGGGAAGTTGAAGTCCGTGACGATCTCCTTGCTTCCGATGCCCGTCTCGGTGTCCACCACCAGCGCGGCAGTGGGATTATGCTCGACCACCCCGCCGCCCGGCGTACCTCCGACCTGAACTCCGCCGCCCGCGTTGGAGTTGGAGGGGGCAGGGGCCGAAGCGCTCGTGTCCTCGTTGAAAGAGGAATCTTCCTCGTCTTCAGGCGGAGGATTGCTCGCGAAGGGATTGTTGAAAGGCCTTTGACCCGGAGGGAACCCTCCGGGAGGGGGAGGTTCCTGCGCCCAGGCCGCGTCCGAGATCAACAGGGCGATCAGACCGATTATTCCGATGAGCCCACTCATACCCGCTCCAAGTGCAAGCCATCGCAGGGGGATCGGGGCGAAGGCGTCCAGCTCTCTATCAATCGGTTGTGGGTCCATAGTGAGTCCTCATCTGATTTCGTACTCGAACGTTTGTTGCTTGCCATCGCGTTTGATGCCGATCTGGATGTTGCTCGCCGTTTTGAACTCGTTCAATAGCTCGAGCGCCTTTGCAGGGTCATTGATGCTTTGTCCATTCACCGCGTTGATGGTGTCGCCATTCTGAAAGCCGAGTTTTTCGTAGATGCTGCCCGGCACGATCTGGAAAAGCTTGTAGCCGGCAGGCAGGCCATTCTCGAAGTTCGGAACCGCGCGGGCCTCGGTCAGCACCTTGTTGAAGTTGGCCAGCGCTTTGTCGACCTCGCTCCGAGAGATGTTGAACTGAGTGGGGGAGAGCTGCTCGATGCCAGGGCTGGCCGCGCGAGCGGTGGGGCGCCCCACTGAGAGGCGCGGAGCGTTCGCCGATGCATCCTCTGGCATGTCGATGAACTCGCGGCGGCCGGTGGCCGAGTTGATGAAAATCACTCGGTAAGGTTCGATCGCGACCACCTTGAGTTTCGAGGGGATCTCGTCCTCGACGCGGACCGGATACACCATCGAGGCCGATTTGTCCTCGATCGTCGCGATGGACTTGAGCTCGTCGCGAAGCACCAGCGTGCCGATCAGATTAAGAGGGAGGGTGGTGCGGACCGGAGCGCCGCCGAGGTCTTGAGGTCCCTGATCCTCTCCCGGGATCAGCCCCTTGCTGTTGAACAAGTTGCGCGTGGCGATCACGTTGTATTCCTCGAGCGCTCGAACGCGACTCTGGCCGTAGGACCCCCGGTTCGCCCGGATCGCGGGAGGCTCGGGGATGAACCGGGCCACTCTGAACGCGATCGAGTCAGCCAGTACGAAAGTGCTGATCAGGATGGTCACCAAGATCAGGTAGAAATCAGCGCCCCGGCTCTGAAGGCGCTGCTGCATCCACTCAGCCACCACGGCGGGCTCGAGCGATGACGGCAATTTCTTGGCATCGATCAGCTTCGAGACGGAGTCGCGGCTGATGAGCTTTGACATCGACTCGCGCAGGCTGGTCCTACGGGTCCTGTCGCCGATCGGGGATAGGATCGATCGCGTGAGATCCTTGAAACGACTGACGCCGGTAAAGCCGGTCATCGACGAGGTGTCTGGGTCCTTGTCGCCTCGGTATCTCTTTGGGATCAGTTTTCCGAAAAACTCTCGGAGTCGACTCATGATTCGGTGCTCTATAAGGCAAGTCCGATGCCAAGCGGCTGAGAAATATTTTTGACGGCGGAGGCACCGGGGTCTGGGATAAAGACGAGTGATCTCGCCACGGGTTGATCTCAGCGC
Organism: uncultured Bacteriovoracaceae bacterium; assembly: GCA_964395265.1. GTDB lineage: Bacteria > Bdellovibrionota > UBA1018 > UBA1018 > UBA1018 > CAYNDM01. The sequence continues at coordinate 2,220 of CAYNDM010000157.1, read as the reverse complement.
CCGACTCTAGAAAAACTCAAATGAAAGATCAATGCGCCGCATATGACAATTTGTCAGCTTTCGGCGGCTCTGCTAGCTTAGAAGGACATTTTGTCAATTTGACACGAAAGGGTCTTCAGCCATGGCCGCTCATCAAAACAGCTTCATGAAATCTCTCTTTTTCGGTCAGATCCGGGAGGACCTGATCTTTCCTTATCCCCGCACTCCCGCGGAGACCGCTGAGACGGTGCGGATGGTTCTGGATACGGTCGATCGCTTCGCGAAGGACGCGGTCAAGTCCAGTCAGTGGGACGAGGAAGGCGGGATGCCGCGTGAGATCGTCAGTCAGTTGGCGGAAATGGGATTGATGGGCATCGCCGTTCCCGAAGAGTTCGGGGGCTTGGGGCTTCCGCAGGCGGGGTATGCCCGCATCCTTCAAGAGCTGGCCGGTGTCGATGGATCGCTCACGACGACCCTGGGCGCTCACCAAAGCATTGGATACAAGGCGCTGCTCCTCTTCGGGACCGAGGAGCAAAAGAGAAAATACCTGCCAAGGCTCGCGTCGGGCGAACTGATTGCTTGCTACTGCTTGACCGAGCCGGGTAGCGGTTCGGACGCGGCCTCGATCAAGACCAGGGCAGTACTTTCAGAAGACGGCAAGCACTACGTACTCACCGGCAACAAGCTCTGGATCACTAACGGGGGCATCGCCACGTTCGCAACCGTCTTCGCGAAGACGGAAGTCGAGGACAAGGGGCAGAAAAAGGAAAAGGTCACCTGCTTCGTCATCGAGCTGCCTGCCGAGGGGGTGACGGTCGGTCCTCCCGAGCATAAGCTCGGGATCCGCGCGTCCTGGACGAATGCCATTCACTTCGACAAGGTAAAAGTGCCGGCCGAGAACGTGGTGGGCGGAGTAGGGCAAGGATTCAAGGTCGCCATGGGGGTCTTGAATCACGGACGCCTGGGCCTCGCTGCGGGCTGCGTGGGGATCGCCAAGAAGGCGCTCGAGGCCTCGGTCACTCACTCCAATGAGCGAGTCCAGTTTCAGAAGAGGATCGGTGAATTCGAGATGATCCAGGACAAGATCGGCCGCATGATGATGAACATCTACGCCGCCGAGAGCATGCTTTACATGACGGCTTCTTTCATCGACCGCAAGGACATCGATTACTCGCTCGAAAGCGCGATCTGCAAGGTCTTCAACTCGGAGATGGCTTGGGAAGTGGTCGACGAGAATCTGCAGATCTGGGCGGGCTCCGGCTACATGAAAGAGTATCCCTACGAGCGTTGGCTGAGGGATTGCCGGATCAATCGCATCTTCGAAGGCACCAACGAGATTCTTCGCGCCTTCATCGCTCTTTCGGGAATGCAAGGGCCCGGGCAGGAGCTGGCGGGGCTGGCCGAAGCTATCAAGTATCCTACGAAGGGACTGGGCCCGGTCAGCGATTTCGTCGTGCGGAAGATCAAGCAGAACGTGATGGGAGAGTCGATCACCAAAGCCCATCCGCTGCTCAAGCGGATGGCTTCGATCCTTGAGTAGTACGCTGTCGAGTTCA
>CAYNDM010000157.1:0-675 GCA_964395265.1 uncultured Bacteriovoracaceae bacterium | reverse complement strand
TCCATCTCAAGCAATTCGCCCAGAAAAGGGTGGCCGAGATCGCCATCGACCTCTATGCGATGAGCTGCGTCCTGGCGCGAGCCACTCGTTCGATCGAGGAGAAGGGCGCCGAGAACGACGACGTCAAACTGGAGATCGCGATTGCCGAGGCCTTCTTCATGCGAGCCAATCGAAGGATCCGGGGTAACCTGAAGATGCTGGACAAGAACGACGACGAGTTCCTCAAGTTCATCTCCTCTCGCGCGTATGAGCTTGGCAGGTATCCCTTCGAGACGATCTGAGCTCTGGTACCGACTGAGTGGCGGGTATGCCTCCAAGTGACGGTAAGCCTCCGCGCCGCCGGTAGGTCATCGTAGCGAAAGACTCCGTAGCGAAGGTCTCTGGCCTGGCGGATTGCCTGTCAGCTGTCGAAGGATTTGACAGGGCCGAGCCTCGAGTATTCCGATAAGTGCCTGAAATGTATGATGCCCAAAAGCCCGCGCCGCTGGTACACAGGTTGCTGTGGCCCGGCCCGGACGCCCGTTTGTTCGCACTCTTGCTGAGCGAGTCCGAGTTGGGTTGAAAGGTGATGTGGCATGCATACATTTTGGAGTGAGCTTCAAGTCGTCTGGGCCGGGATCATGGAGGCCTCGAATTCGGGGCATCTCACGGTGTTCCTGGGAGCGATCCTGATCG
>CAYNDM010000156.1:0-7444 GCA_964395265.1 uncultured Bacteriovoracaceae bacterium | reverse complement strand
GTACGCAGGACCGCGGAGGGATTTGGGGAGGGGGAGATCAGCGTTTTCTCTCAAGACCTCGGTTATGCGTACGTCCCTCAGTTCAAAAGAGCAGAGGGCTTGAGAAAACCCACAGTCCTTGATGCGAATCTTGGACTGCGCCGGAAAGTATTGATCGCCGTAGCGGGCGAGCTCGATCTCGAAGCTGATGTTGCTCGAGGAGATCGCCAAGATCTTCATGGCAGGCGATACGAAGCTGGTGATTCGAATGGCGGGGTCGATGATCAGGGGCTCGTCGTTTTTGAGCAATCCCAGGTAGTTGCTGACGTCGATGGCACCAAGGGGACCGTTCGAGGTCAGATTCATGTAAGCATAGGTCTCGGTCCGCGTGCCGGTCGAGTATTGCACGTCCACCTGACGCGTGGACAGCCGCAATTCATAAGATTGGCTCATACCCGGCAGGCAATCGCCCCGGCTGTCGGTTTCGCAGATCTTGCCCACGTACTCGGTCAGGAGACCGGATAGGCCGACTGGGATCTGCGGATTTCCATAAGGGTTACCCGATTGGATCGGCGTGCACATGGGCTGGGCCGGCGTCCCGTACTGGGGGTAGGGCTGGCCATTCGTTTGGGTGCCGTAAGTGCAGGGGAACGGAGTGTTCGATGAGTGACGTTCGCCGGGCCCGCATGAAACTGCCAGAAGAGCTGTGCTCGCTGCGAGAATCGCCAGTTGCGCGGTCATTGAGGCTCGGGTCCTTCTAGGTTCGCTTCGCTTCTTCATCTTCCACTCTGCTTCTCGCGCGGGTTCAACCGATGCGATTCCGCGCGTTCACGGAGTCCTATGTTGCAGGGTGGGTGCCAGCGGACACTCTTCCGCGAGGTTTGTCTCATCACTTTGAAAGCAAAAGGGAAATGGGCGAGTCTCCGGATCAGGGAAGTGTTCGGAGGCGCGATCCGGCTGTCAAAAGTTTGAACATGCGGAAATGAGTTCGCTCAGATCCTTGAGCCGAGCCATCTGCTCGCCGTGAGAGCGAAGCACGTCCTGGGCGGTGGCGTCGGCGATCTCAAGACTCCTCGGAAGCCGAATGAACTGGATCAGCTCGCTCCAGGTGGGATGAGAGACGCCCTGGAGCTGATTCCAGATCATATCGAGAATGACCTGGCTTTCGGCGCCCAAGTGCAGATGGAAGCCCGACTCCGTCGCGAACAGGATGCCGTTCATGGGAACTCGAACCTGCTCAATGCGCACGATGGGCAGGTGCCCGGGGAGCGAACCTGACAGACGAACCATCGGATGAAGCGTGAGCGCAATGCTCTCGGATGCCGGAAGGATATCCAGGAGGTCCCTCCATTGAATCCGCCCGTCCTCGTTCACCAGCGAAAGCAGGCGTGCCTGGCTCTGGTGGAGCTGGTCGCGAGCGCGGGTCGATCGGACAAATAGCTTCGCCCGAATGCGCTGTCCTTCCTCGTCATGTGGAAGTTTGGACAGTCGCTCAAGGACCGTTCTGGGGTGGTAGATCACTTCGGACGCCAGGCGCTCCCAATCTCCCGGCAGAGGAAGCGCGAACGCCTGCTCGGAGCCCGGATCAGGCATGGCCCCCAAAGCCCGCAAGAGCTCCTGCGGGACCGGGATGTAGCGAACCACCTGCTCGCTGAGGACCCAACGGTCCCCTTTGCGTTCGCTGTGGTACTCCATCCACTTCTGCACGCACTCGCTCTCGAGATAAGCGCGGAGAGGGGAGATCCAGGTCTCGTCCGAGACCAGAACCAGATACCCCGAGCCTTTGGCTTCGGTTCCAGGCCTTGGAAGCTCCGAGGCCACCAGGCGCCTGTTGCCCCGATGGGATTCGGCTTGGATCCACAGGCCCTTCAGGGAGGGATGAATGGTCCATGCGCCGTTTCGGGCAGGATCGCCGGCCGGAGTCGCGCGAATCGTTCCGACGTTGGCCAAAGGAGACGATTTCTGGCGAAGCTCCTCGATCGACTGAATGAGATCCGTCGCGGTCGGGTCGGGCCAGTGTTCGGACCATTCCTTCTGCGTCGTTGGGCTGGTATGCGAGTGCGCCTGCCAAGGGCCGCGCATCGATGTGCCGTTTTTTCTGAAAGCTTGAAGCGCATCACCCAGGAACAGCGGCATTTCGACATGGCTTCGGATCTGCCCTTGGAGGCTGATTTTCGTCGGGCGGTGGGAGAGGCGGCTCTGAAGATCCGGGTCACGGGCGAAAAGGTACAGGCGCCGCGGGAACATCGGCTTGGAGATGGGAAGGGAGTGGCTCACTTCGCTGAAGTCCCACTCGCAGAGCAATCGCGCGCGATCGAGGACGAAGTTCAGCATCGGCATCCCGTCCGAGGCCGAGAGGGGCTGTTCGCGCGCCCACCAGAGCAGGCCGCCGGGCCTCAGTTTGGAGAGCGCCACGCAAGCCTGCAGGTTTCCGAGCGAGGTACCCGGGGAGCGCAGCTTCTTGAAGTAGGGAAGGGAGTCGAGCAGCTCCCGCAAGCTTGCGCTCTCGGTGGAGCGCCCATGGGTATGGATCGCTTTCTCTTCCAGAACGAAAGCCAGGTCGCATGCCTCCATTTCGCTGATTCTCGAGAGAAGCGAGGGCTTGGGCGAGCTCAGAGCCAAGCTCAGCTGATCGCGCGAGTGCACTTCGAGGCCCGTTCCGATTGCCCAAAGAGGCGGGACCGAAGGTCCCCACCAGAGTTGAACGAGCTCCGCCTGCAGAAGCAGGAAAGGCTGGGCTTCGAGCCCGATCCAATTCAGATGCACGGGCCCGGTCTTCACCATGGAGCCGTCGCGGAGGGTGGGCGAAAACACCGACTTTTTGCGGCGAAGAGGATCCGTATCGGGACTCGCGTTGAACCCGAACTGACTCATCTGCTCCCAAAGGGTGCTGAAAAAACGCTCATCGTACCCGGTCGATGATCTGCCTGACTCGTTGCTGGACATCCGAAGCAGCCCTGAGATCAGCGACGGGCCTTCGTCGCTGATTCTCAGCTGATCGAACGCGAGCCAGATCTCCCTCTGGAGAGCGGGACCAGGATTGTACCAGGAGTAGAGGTTCGGCCGAGTGATCTGCCAGCTTTCCCGATCGAGAGGCACATGAGGCTTGAGCGCGCTGCTGAGCGCCCAGTTGAGCTGCCCCAAGTCCTCTTCCTTCCAGGGCCTGAGCCCTCGGTCCGACCAGGCCTTCAGCAGCATCGCCTGGCCCAGGCAAATTCGCGCGACCTCCTCGAAAAAGGCCTGCATCGCGGCGTTTTGCGCCGGACTTCGCGGCCCATCGACCCAACGTCGCAGTCCTCCGGCCGCATCTCCCGCTCCGGCCGAGGCGCTGGGAGCAGGAGCATGCCCTGCCAGGCGATCCAGATGTTGGGCGACCGCTTCGCGGCGACTCGGATTCAACGCCAGCAGCTTGGTGAGATTGGACTCGAGCTCCTGCCGGATCCTCGTCACGAGCGTGACGAAAGTCGGGGCCCATGCGGACAAAGAGGTAGGAAGCGGAGGATGAGCGCCCGGCGAAGGGATCGACGTGCCGAGGGCCGGCGTCTTTCGAAGCAAGGGACTGCTTGAGCCGCCGAGGATGAGCTGGCTCATTTGCTGTCGGGTTTCCTGAGGTAGAGGAGTGCCGGCATCCGATAGCGACCAGCTTGAATCGAGCAGGCTTTCGGGCGAAATCATCCCTTCGGGCGAGGCATGGCCTTTCCCGGCTCCGCCCGCTCCGAAAAGGAGCGAGCTGAGATGATTTGGCTGGTTGATGTGATCCATGAACTCCTGAGTCCCCACTCACGTAACTTTGAGAGGTCAATTTAGTAGCAGGGCTCGAGGCACCGGGCGAACTAAAAAAAAGACCATTGCATTGCATCAAAGAGAAACCATTGACCCTGGGCTGACTTAATCTTTGTGACGGTCTGCTTCATGGCTCTGTGCTCGGCGTTAGAGCGCAGTTTCGTGAAGGCTTGGTCGCGTTCACATTTCTGTTTAATTTTTGATCAGGGCTGCCGATCAGAGAGTGTCAGGGAGAGGGTATGAGTGTTCAACCAAAAAGTGCGGCCGAGGTTCAATCAGAAGCCCAGGATGAGATCCAGGAGATCATGAAGGAAATCGAAAACCTTCAAAAAGGCATGGCAGATGCCGGTACTGAGGCCCCGGAAGCTCGATCTGAAACTAGCGCCGAGCCCGATCTTGAAGTGGGCCTGGAGGACTTTCGCGGTGCAGAAGGCGAAGCCTCTATGGAAGAGACTTTGGCAGGCATGAAGGAAGAGGAGCCAGCCTCTGGCTCCAGTCTATTGGACCAGGCAATTGAATCCGGCATGGATGCAGGGAGCGAGCACGAGGAACCCAGCACGGAAGAGCATGCGGTTCGGCTGGTCCGGGCGCATGACCGCTCCGATGCCGAGACCGGGGAGAAGGAAGAGGAACTCATGTCCGGAAAAAGTTCGGATGGAACGATGACGATGTCGCTTCAGGGAAGCATGACGCTCAAGCTGAAGTACGAAGTGGACGGTCAGGAAGTCACCGTCTCTTTTCAAGAGAACGTACTTCGTGTACAGCTCGCTGATGGCACTGAGTTCAAGATTCCGGTCCGTTCCAACCGCCTTCGAGCCGTCTAGGGCGCGGCTGAATTCGTGATTCGCATTACCGGCGGGGAGCTGCGCGGACGCGCGCTTCATACGCCGGCCAACGAACGCACTCGGCCGACCCAAGCCAAGCTGCGGCAGGCTCTCTTCAATTCCCTTCAACTCCACATTTCCGGTGCGCGGGTCCTGGATCTTTTCGCTGGGTCGGGCGCGCTGGGTTTCGAAGCTCTCTCGCGCGGAGCCGCGTGGGTGACGTTCGTCGAGAGCGCCAAGCCCGTCGTGAAGCTTCTTCAGCGCAACGCTTCTGACCTGGGGCTTCAGGACCGGACGAGAATCGTGGGAGCTTCGGTCGGCGAATGCTGGTCCCGGGTGACGCCGGACGGGCCGTTTGACCTGGTGCTGGCCGACCCTCCTTACGCGGCAGGTTGGGAGCTCAGGCTCTTGTATGAAGCGCCTTGGGAGGAGCTGCTGCCTCCCGGTGGCCGCCTTTGTCTGGAGTGGGGGCTTCAGAAATCAGAGATCAAAGATCTTCCGGAACGGGCAGGCTTTCTTGTCAAAGTCCGGGAGAAAACTTATGGTGATAGCGTGTTGACCACCTACCAGAGGGAAGAGGCTCCCGAATGAGCGCCAAACGTGCCATTTATCCCGGGTCGTTCGATCCGATCACCAACGGGCATCTGGATATCCTGGACCGGAGCCTGAAGCTTTTTCCCGAAGTGATCATCGTCGTCGCCGGATCGGGTCGGAAAGACCCGCTCTTCACTCCCGATGAGCGGGTGGAGATCATCCAGGAGGCCATCGTCGGGCGCAAAGGCGCGCGCGTGGAGCGCTGGCCGGGGCTCATCATGGATTACGCGCGCGATCATCAGATCGCCGCGGTGATCCGGGGGCTGCGTGCCGCGAGCGATTTCGAGTACGAGTTCATGATGGCCGCCATGAACAAGAAGCTCAACCCCGTCGTGGAGAGCATCTTCATGATGACCGCTCAGGATCATTTTTTCGTGAGCTCGACGATGATCAAGGAGCTCTTTCTCTACGGAGGGGATGTCTCTCCCTACGTGCCCAAGGTCGTGATGGATCGGCTGAAGAAGAAGATGGAGAATTCGAGATGAGCCCTAGTGTTACCGCATCGCAACTGTCCACGCGTCTTGACGGCGTCTCCGAGAGCGCCACTCTGAAGCTCAACGCGCTGGTGCAGCAGCTGAAAGCCCAAGGGGTGGACGTGGTGAACCTGACCGCGGGCGAGCCCGATTTCGGCGTTCATGATGCAGCCAAGGAGGCGGTGGTCGAGGCCCTGAAAGCCGACAAGTCCAAGTATACTCCCGTGGCCGGGATCCCCGAGCTGCGCGCGTTGGTTGCCGAAAAGACGAATCGCCAGCAGCCTTCGGTGGCGGCGAAGAAACCCTGGGCAGTCGGAGACGTCGTGATTTCCAACGGAGGCAAACAGGCGCTCTTCAACTCCTTCCTGGCGCTGCTGAATCCGGGCGACGAGGTGCTGATCCCATCTCCGTATTGGCTGAGCTATCCGGAGATGGTGAAGATCGCGGGAGGAATTCCCAAATTCATTGCAAGCGTTTTCGAGACCCGCTTCAAGATCCAGCCGGAACAGCTTCGATCGGCGCTCGCGACCGGCAGGGTGAAGGCCCTGGTTCTCAATTCCCCCAGCAATCCGACCGGAGTCATGTACACGCGCGAGGAGTTTCGGGCTTTGGGCGACGTGCTTCTCAAAGCCCCTGGCGGGGAGAAGGTCTGGGTGATCAGCGACGATATCTACGATCGCATCGTCCTCGGCGAGATCCCCTTCTGCTCGTTCCTGGATGCGGTGCCGGAGCTCCGGGAGCGCACGGTGACCGTCAACGGGATGTCGAAGAGCGCGGCCATGACAGGCTGGCGCGTGGGATGGACGGTGGCCCCCGCGCTCCTCACACAGGCCTTGATCACTCTCCAGGGTCAGAGTACTTCGGGGATCAATTCCTTGGCTCAGTGGGCAAGTGTTGCCGCGTTGAAGCTTCCGGAGAGCGCTTTTCAGGAACAGATTGGGAGATACCGCCGGCGCAGGGAACTAGCGTTGGAAATCCTGCGAAAAGCGGGCAAAATGAAAGTGGTGGCTCCCGATGGCGCGTTCTACCTCTTCGTGGGAGTCGGCGCCTATCTGAAGCCTGGAGAGGACTCTCTCGCTTTCGCTGAAAGAGTGCTCACCGAAGCGAAGGTCGCCGCGGTGCCAGGGACTCCGTTCGGGGAGCCCGAGTTCCTGCGCTTGAGCTTCGCGACCGACGAGAAGTCGCTGCAGGAGGGCTGCGAGCGCCTGGTTCGTTGGCTGGAGGGCTGATCGGCTCTCGATGCCTGCCATGAAGGCCGGCTTGACCCAAGAAGGGGAGAAGGACAAGGATGTCCACGAAACCTGCGAAATACGCGCTCTATGCCTGGGCCGTCCTGGGTTGCGTCTCCTGTACCGTTCCCCGTTACGAAGTCAGCTCGCTTTCAGGCAAGGCCGCCATCATCGACGCGGCCAATATCGCTCTCTCCAAAGAGGATTGCGAAGGCGCGGTCATCGCCATCGAGGACCTCTATTCGTCGCCCTACACGGACAATCAAGTACGCCTGATTCGCGCCTCCGCGCACGCGTGCAACGCGGGCATCAACTTCTTCAGCCTCGTCGGTGACCTGGCTTCCAATAGCATCGCTCCCCCCCAGCTTTGGCGTCGGCTCTCGAGGCTCTCCCCGTCCACGACCGTGGATTCGAAGGTCGAGTCGGGATGGTACGCGACCGATGCGCTCCTGGCGGCAAGGAAGCCCGGTCGAATCGTCGCGCCCGCCTATCAGGTGACTGGTGACGAGAACAACATCGGCTCGGTGCTCGCCGGCGACCGGATCGACGACGCGAATATTTA
>CAYNDM010000155.1:3739-7529 GCA_964395265.1 uncultured Bacteriovoracaceae bacterium | reverse complement strand
TCGAAATGGTTTAGTTGGCTGTGTCGCCGACTTTCCAATCAATCAGATTCAAAGCATCGAAGTGGGAAGGGATGAGGGCTAGGCCGAGCGAGGCGGGAATCTCGGCATGAGCCGGTTGGCCTACGAAAGAAACAAGCAGGGCCAGTAGAGCTGCAAAACTTCTCATAGGGAATCTCCTTAATGGTTCAATTGCAGTGCTTCGTGTTATTCTCAGCACTTGATGTGTACGACGAATGGCTGGACGCTAGCTTAACCAAGGGTCGACGAAATGCAAATTCCTTCTCTGCCCGCCGTCTGCGATAGGCAAGGAACTTGGATGAATCGCCTTCGGATTCTGGCATTTCTCGCATTGGGCGGGATTGTGACCGCATGCGCAAGCTCGGGGGAGCATTCGTACGTTACGGTCGAGGAGCAGGTTCGCCGCGATCAGTCGACAGGGCTGCACTTGGCTGAAGGCCTTGAGGCCAAGCTGCGTTTGAAAAATGACATTGAAGTGTCGGTCTATCTCCGAGAGATCGCCCAGTCCCTCTCATCGGCGACTCCGGAGCTCCGGGATTCGCCCGTTGGAGTCCTGACGTTCCACCAGACGGACAAGCGGTGGAGGAACTTTGGTATCCCTGGAAACCGCATCTACCTTTGCATCGAGCTCATGCAGCGGATACGCTACGAGAATGTCCTTGCATCGATGATCGCCTTCGAGCTCGCGCACTTGATGCATCGTCATGTGTTGAAGAGGCTGGATGCGGTGATCGGCGCGCCAGCGGAGATTCCGAGTCAGACCCGCCTGGCCTTTCCGGCGCAGTACATCGGTCCGAAAGGGATTTTCGCCTTCAGCTCCGACGATCACCTCAACTCGGTAGAAACAGCCGTCGGGGTGCTTTACCGCGCGGGTTACGACCCCCGCGGCCTGGTGAGGCTTTGGACGGAATATCAGGGGAACCCGGAGCATTCGCCTTATGATCCGGACCTTCTTTGGAAGATGATCGAGAGGACCAGGCAGGCCATCGCCCAATTCGCGCCACTGAGGAATCCGGTCGTGAGGTCAGCGTCGTTTTTGAAAATACAGAAGAGGATTCGAAGCCTGTGAGCGGCTTTCTCATGGAGGTGAAAGAGATGGTGGATCAGCTAGCATCCGGTGAGGAGGAGATCGCCGGCTGGGTGAAGAAGTCCCGTGCGATCAAGTCGGTGGTCCGCATCCCCGGGGACGCGAGCACTCGCCGCTATTACCGGGTCCACTCGGAGGATGGAAGCTATATCCTAATGCGCATGGAACCCTTCTCCGCTCAGGGCGAAGGCCTTCCGTTCATCGTTGTACAGCGTCATCTCGCTTCGGCTGGCGTCGATGTCCCGGCGATCCTCGATGTTGATGCGGATCGTGGGTACATTCTGCTGGAGGACCTGGGAGATGTCACGCTGCTGCGCAAGCTTCAGGAAGTCGCGAGCTCCGAGGTTGAGCGGCATATCTACGAACGCGTGATCGATTCGCTGGTGGACCTCCAATACCACGCGTCCCCGGAGCGAACGCCGGCTTCGATCGATGCGTACAAGCTTCGCTTCGACCATGAGAAGCTTTTCTGGGAAGCCACGAATACCATCGAGCATTTCTACGAAATCTATCTCAAAAGAAACATCAAGGACGCTGATCGAAAAGTCATGCACGATGGGCTGAGCGAGATTTGCCAGATCCTGGCGGACGAACCCACGGTTCTGGCTCACCGGGACTTTCACAGCCGAAATATCATGGTTGTGCCGTCTGAGACCGAACGCCTGGTGATGATCGATTTCCAGGACGCCAGGATGGGGCCAGCGCAATACGACCTGGCCTCATTGCTGAAGGATAGCTATTATCAGCTCGAGGAAACCCAGATCTGCCGGCTGATTGATTACTACATCGCGAGATGGGAAGCGGTCAGCGGCGAGCGCCTCGACGCTCATCAATTCAGGACCGTCTTCGATCTCATGTCGATTCAGAGGAACTTCAAGGCCATCGGCAGCTTCGCGTCGTTCCTGAATCGCCGCGGCGACGCGAGCTATGTGAAGTACATCGGAAACACTTTCGAGAATATCAGGCGGACGCTGCTGAAGTATCCTCAGTACTCGCGGCTCCGGGAGGTGCTGTTCCATTACTACTATTTCTAGCGCCATGCTGATGGCCGCGGGGCTCGGCACCCGGTTACGGCCGTTCACCGACCTGCTGCCGAAACCTCTTCTGCCGGTCATGGGAATCCCGACGGCGCAGTTCGCGGTCGATTCCTTGCGCGCGGCGGGAGTTCGCCAGGTCGTGGCCAATGTCCATCATCTCGCCGAACGGGCCGCCGCCGGTCTTCATGCCTTGGAATGGGGAAGTATTCAGCTGGAAGTCAGCGATGAAAGCGCCAGGCGTCTGGGCAGCGCCGGCGGGATTCGAAAGGCGCGCTCCACACTCGGCTCCGAGCCCTTCTTTCTCTTGAATGCGGACGTGCTTTGCGATGTCGATCTGGCTCGGCTCGCGGATCGGCACCATGAGCTCCGCTCCAGGTGCGGCGCGCTCCTCACCTTGGCGGTATTCGAGAGAGGACCCGTGGGTGGGAAGTATCGCGAGATCCATGTCGATGGCTCAAGCGGGATGATCGAAGGGCTGGGACAGCTTGCTGAAGGAAAGCCGTTCTACGTTGGCGCCGCGGTGCTAGAACCCGAGCTCATCGCGGCCGTCCCTCCGGATCAGCCGGCGGATTTCGTGGCGCAGGTTCTGACTCCAGTCATCGCGCTTCGCAAAGCGGGAGCGTATCTGTCGAACGGGACCTGGCACGATATGGGCTCGCCGAAATTCTGGTTGGATACTCATATTTCCTTGATCCACGGTCTTGAGAAGGGAGAGGTGCCGCGTCCCTGGGAGGATCGCCTCAATGCGACCAATGAACGGGTCAGTCCTGGAGTCTGGATGCGCGGGGGATCTTACGCTGCGACGGCTAGGAACTGGAAAGGGCCTTGTTATTGGTCACCGGATCTTTCCTCCTCAGAGGCCGCCGCGCCCGGTGAGATGGGACCCGGATCGGTTCTGTACGGAGCGGCTCCCAGCGGGAAGGTGGGCTCCGGCATCGGCTTCGGAGGGCTTTGGTCAGACGCCGCTAGGTGAGCGGTCGATCAGAACCTGCCGATCTTGAAAAGAAGCTCTTCCCAATTTCTCGCGGGAACCAGGTGTCCTGGAGGCCCGAAAGAGCGCGCGCCGGTCCAGCTTCCCCCCAGTGCCTGCCCTCTCAGGCTCATGACCCCGAGAACGGCAAACGCTTCGGCTTCGGTGTATTGCTCGTCGAATCCCGCAACAGACAGAGGCTGCGTCGGCACTCCCAGTTTTTCTCCGAGTCCTTTCACTAGGCGAGGGTTCCTGGCGCCTCCTCCACAGAGGTAAACTCGTGACAGAGGGTATCCTTTGTCGATGATCCACTTTCGGTAGGCGACGGCCATCGAATCGATCGTGATCTGGGTCGCTGTCGCAACCAGGTCAGCGCCGCGCGCGCGGGTCGCTTTTTTGAGCATTGAAAAAGGGAATTCGTCGCGCCCAGTGGATTTGGGTGGCGCTTTACGGAAATAGGAAAGGGAAAGGATCTTCTTCACGGCCTGGTGATCCGCGCGGCCCTGGGAGGCGATCCTTCCCCCTCGGTCCATCTTCATGCGTCCTCCGCTGAACTCTTCCGCCGAGGCGTCGATCCAGACGTTGCCGGGCCCGGTGTCGAAGGCGATGATTTCGCCATCTGGAGCCATATAGCTGAAATTGCTGATTCCCCCGATATTGTGGATCGCGATGCCCGAA
>CAYNDM010000155.1:0-3729 GCA_964395265.1 uncultured Bacteriovoracaceae bacterium | reverse complement strand
ATTTGAAGCGTCATTCCTTTGCCGCCGGGCTCTGGAAAATGCGAGACGGTCTGGCCGTGATTCGCGATCAGGTCAGGACGATGGTGCCCGTTGGCGCGCATCAGCTTCGCCAAAGCGCTCGCATACCAGTCCCCCAGATCGCGGTCGAGCACCAGGAGCTCCTTGAGCGTCGTCCTGGCGCCAGGTTTTTGCAACTTGAGCACGCGCGATCGAAGCGATGTCGGATAGGGAAGCGAAGCATGCCAGAGTGGTCTGCAGCCCTTGGGCTCAATTCTCATGCACGCGGCGTCCAACCCATCGCAAGACGTACCTGTCATCACGCCCAGAGAATTAATTTGCGGCATAGGACGAAACCCCCCGGACCCCGGTTCATTGACAAGCTTTCAAGCCACATGAGACCTTTGAGCTATGAGAGTTCTCTCGGTGCCCAAGGGCTTGCGTGTTTCAGCGAGCCTCCTCATGTTTTGCGTTCCCTTCGCCATTTTTCAAGTCATTTTGGTGACCGAGGCTCCTTCCTGGAAGCTGCCGTACCGAGCGATCGGCGTCGCGGGAGAGACGGCAGCCCTGCTTGCGGCATATCTTGCCTACAAGCTGATCCGCGGCAGGCTCGGCAGCATCATTTTCGTCGCCGGCGCCGGAGCGCTCTGGGGTTTGGCGAGTTTTTGGCATTCCATTGCCTTTGGAAAGCCGGCCCACGGGTTCTTCGCGATCTTGCTGATGCTTTATTGGGGCCTTCTCTCGATGCGCCTATGGAAAGAGTGGAGCCGTTCGTACTTCGATCACAAGATGAAGTGGTATCCGGGAGTGCCCCGACCGTTGCCGGGGGTCGAATGCGTGCTCAACCCGGGTGATCGCGGCGTGCCTGTCCACGGCGCCCGCTTGGAGATGGACGGGGCGTTTCTCCGAAATGGCCAAAAAGGCATTTTGGGGCTGCGCGATGAGCGCGAAGTTGAGATGATGTTTTCGTACAAGGGCCGTCGGATCAGCTGCAGAGGGGCACCGGTGCGCTCGATCGACGCCTCAGATGGCCGCGATCTGGCCGTGGGTATCCAGTTTCGTGGGATGTCCGCCGATGCCAGGAAGGAACTGGGGGACTTCGTCGAGGTGCTGCGAGGTGAAGGACATGTTTAAATCGGTATTGATCGCGTTGATATTGCTGACGACAACGGCCTGCACGCAGGACAAAGGTTCCGCGAACGACCCGAAGTCTCGCTTGAATGCGTATATTTCCAGAAGCTTCTCGGTCAAGAAAATCGAGGACAGGCAGGAGTTGATCAGCTATCTCACGGGCAGCGCGAAGGCAAGACTTGCCTCCTGGAGCGATGATCAGTTTAGGGAAGCGTTCATCGATTCGAAGCGCGAGTTCGTCAAGTTGCTTTTCAGGGAGGTCAAGCCCGTCTCGGACAAGGAAGTGAACATCACCTACGAGCTGACTTATCTGGATCAGAGCAAAGGGAAGAACGCGAGGATTACCAACAAGAAGCTCTGCCAAATGGTGCTTGACGAAGGCAAGTGGCAGATCACCGACGTGAGAAACCTCAAAGAGCTGATCGAATACCGCAACGAAATGTCGTTACCTTGAGGCTTTTCTACGGGGCTTCGAGGGCTGCCTTCGCGTAATCCCTGACCTGCGGATTGGCCAGCGTCGACCGGATGAACACCGAAGTCCAGTTCACGGTGTCTCCCAGGCCGGTGTAGTAGTTTTGCGTGCCCCGAGTCGATCTGAGCGCGGCATTGTAGGCTTCCCCGTCGACGGCCGTGACCCCCACGACCCTTAGGCCGTTTTCGTCCGGCATGACGATTCCCTCCAGGCGAATGATCGCTTCCCCCGTCGCGTTGGATCGATAGACAGTCACCGTTCCACTGGCCTCCATTGCGTTCAAGCTCTGGAACGAGCCCTGCTTGAGGACGATCCCATCCGGGACCGGGTCATTCGGAATCGCGGTACCCGTTCGGAGTTGGCCGCAAGCCACTAATCCCAAAGAGGAAAGTAGGAAAAGCGCGAATTTCGCCATAATACTCCTCATTTAATTTTCTCATAGCGCCGAAAGGGAGACAAGGAGCGTTCCCGGGGTGACTGATAGCGACGAAATCAGTTTGAGTGAGCTTGTCCTCGAGGGCCCGCCTTCAGGGGACATCTCGACGTCAAGCGGCTCGCTTTTCGGCAATGACGCGCTTCCGGTCGCAGTCTCCAAGCTCGCCGCGCTGGAGCAGTTCCTGGTGTTGATGGTGAAAGACTGCCGATTCGACGATTTCATGCGCGAGCTCCTGCTCGTTTTCATGAAAGTGGTCAGGAGCGAAGCCGGGTCGATCTTCGAGCTGGATCGCGAGAATCGCCAGCTATTCTTCAGGGCGATCGTCGGTACGAGCAGCGACAAGCTAGATCAGTTCACTGTCCCGCTCGGAAAGGGGATCGTCGGTCACGTGGCCGAATCCCGCCAGCCGCTGGTTGTCGCCAACGTGGAGGAGAATCGAGTTCACCTCAAGGCCATCCAGGACGCCGTAGGTTTCGAGGCCAGGAATCTCGTGGCCATCCCCATCATGATCCGGGGAGAAGTGTATGGAGTGCTGGAGCTCCTGAATCGCGTCGGAGAGGAGAATTTCTCTTCGGCCGACGTCGAGCTCTTGTCGTCTCTTTGTGAAGCAGCAGCGAAAATCATCGAAGTTCGCCTTATGATCGCATGGGCGATCAAGCACAACCGGGAAGCAGCATGAGTGGCGATAACAGTCCCGAAAGGGACAAGCGACGTTCCAACGACGAAAGTGGGCCCGTCAGCCGGGAAAAGAGCAGTATCGGTTTCCTGATTCGGGCCTTGGTCAAGTACAACGCATCGGATGTTCACATCAAGCCTGGCCGACCGCCTCTGTTCAGGATCAATGGCAAGCTCGTGCCCGCCAAGATGGAGGAGCTTCGGGACGAGGAGGTTCAGCGCCTGATCTTCAGCACGTTGAGTGGAAGACAGATCAGGATGCTGACGCAATCCCGTCAACTCGATTACTCTTTCAGCGCAGGGGACGTCGGTCGGTTCAGGTGCAACGCTTACTATCAAAGAGGCCAGCTGAGCGCGACGATCCGCATGATTCCGATGGCGGTGCCGCGCCTTACCGAGCTCGGCTTGCCTCCGGTTCTCAAGGAGCTGGTGCATCGCCCGAGAGGCCTGTTTCTCGTCACGGGTGCGACCGGAGCCGGCAAATCAACTACTCTCGCGGCATTGGTCCAGCATCTGAACGAGACTCGTTACTCGCATATCCTGTTGATCGAGGATCCAATCGAGTTTGTCTACCGGGATTCGCGCTCGTCGATCTCCCAGCGCGAGATCGGCTCGGACGCGGACAGCTTCGAGGAGGCACTGAAGGCGGGATTGCGACAAGATCCTGACGTGATTGTGATCGGGGAAATGAGGGACCGAAGCACGATCCAGGCGGCGCTCACGGCGGCTGAGACCGGGCATCTCGTCCTTTCGACGCTTCATACGCGGGACGCGAAGAGCTCGATCGACCGGATTCTCGATGTCTTTCCGGCCGACGCGCAGAACCAGATCAGGTATCAGCTGGCTTCGAGCTTGATCGGCGTGCTGTCGCAGACGCTCGCGGTGCGCGCGGACAAGTCCGGCCGAGTGCCAGTCTGCGAGCTCATGGTCAAGTCGCCGACCATCGAGCAGTGCCTGATGAAGGACCAGCGAGAGCGGATCCCGGAAGTCATCGCGTCTTCGGGCACCTATTATAAGA
>CAYNDM010000154.1:5064-7549 GCA_964395265.1 uncultured Bacteriovoracaceae bacterium | reverse complement strand
CTCTAAAGGAGCGTCCATTCCTCCGTCCTGGCCAGATCCGGGACTCGCTCCTCATGGCGATCAATGATGCGATCTTGAGCGAGGCTCGACTGACCGCACGCATCGCTCCATCTGAGTGATCAGCTGCTCCGGGAGCCTTGTCTTTCTCTCCACTTCCCCATAAAAGGAATTCATGGCGACTATCTTCACAAAAATCATCAATCGCGAAATTCCGGCCAAAATCGTCTACGAAGACGACCAATGCCTGGCGTTTCAGGATATCGATCCCAAAGCTCCCGTTCATGTGCTGTTGATTCCTAAACGCGAGATCCCATCGATGAATGAAGTGACGGTCGAAGACGCGGCCCTCATGGGACACCTCATGACCACCGCGCCGCGGGTCGCGAAGCAACTCGGACTAACAAGCTATCGGTTGGTAGTGAACACCGGCCCCGAAGCGGGCCAAACCGTCTCCCATCTCCACATTCATATTTTGGGAGGCCGGGGCATGGATTGGCCTCCTGGCTGAGCGACCCCATTGGATGGCTAAACCCACACGCTGAGCGAACCCACGAGAGCGCCTATTCCGCGCTTGCTGAGACTCTTTCTTGGATCTCAAGGGCAAGCGGCCAGTGATCCGAAATGCCGCTCGCAGGAGCCACGAACTCCGCGGGAAACCCCTCGGAAGTCCGATGCTCCGGAACCCGGTTTTCGATTCGCACCGAGCCCGGCACGAATGTCCAGCCCCCTGACCCCTCGGCAAAATCCTTCGAAAGCAGAAGCATGTCCAGGAACGACCAGGCCTTGAGAGGCGGGTAGTAGCTGGTGCCCAGGCAATTCTCGCATCCGGCTTGATGGGCCACGATCCATCCGCGCTCCCTGAGCTGCTTCGTAAGTCCTTCTTTCTCGTCCTCGGCAATGGGGATGTTGAAGTCCCCGCCGACAACCACTTGGTGCGATGAAGGAAGGCGATCCCGCAGCTCCTGCAGACGGCGAAGCATCTGCTTGCGCAGCTTGACCGGATGAAATGGCGCAGGCAGATGCAATCCGAAAGCGGTCAACGGAGTGCCGTCGGGCAGGCGAAAAGTCGCCTGCAGGATCCCTCTGGAATCCTCTCGCTGGGCGCGAGTCGCGGACTCGAGGCGGGCAGGATGAAGCACGGCCTCGCCCATGACAGGAAGCCGAGAGATCATCCCGACGTCAATGCCACGAAGATCATTGCCCTCGATCAGGATCGAGGGCAAATAGCCCAAGTCCGCGAGATACTCGTTTCGAAGCCTTTCGAGCACCCCTCGGTTTTCCACTTCCTGAAGGATCAGGAGGTCGGGCCCACGCCCTCCATTGACCGAACGAACGACCGCAGCCAGCCGGGAGAGTTTGGTTTTGAGAACTTCTTCCGACCAATCCAGCTCGAGACACTGTTTGCGCCAGCTTTTGCGGCGTATCCGCGCGCAGTCGCGACGATGCTTCTCGGTGTTTTTCTGGCTGAGCGGGAGAAAAGTCTGGTCGTCTTTCGCGGGATCGTCCTGGGTATCAAAGAGATTCTCGACGTTGAAGGTCATCAAAGTGACCCTCCTCGGATGCGAGCCGGAGCCTGGCGCGAAAGAAGCTCCCGCGCAGCCCGAAACCCAACTCACGATGATTGCGACACAGATCATCCGTTTTGCGCGAGAATCGAAAGCCATGTAAAAACAATAGCACTGGCTGCCTATCTCGGATACAGAGAGAAAATATCGAGCGCAGGACCATTCGGATTTGATGCGCTGACTCAAAAATTCGCGCCTTCAGCAAGAGGAGATATCATGAGCAATTTGGTGATCGTTCGGCACGGCGAGAGTCAATGGAACCAGGAGAACCGGTTCACGGGATGGGTGGACGTCGATCTTTCCGAGAGAGGAATGCAAGAGGCGATCGCCGCTGGAAAGGCTCTCAGGGGCAAAGGCTGGCTTTTTGACCTGACCTACACTTCCGTCCTTAAGCGCGCCATCCGCACGCATTGGATGATCTTGGATCAGATGGACACCCTTTGGCTGCCTGTCACCCGTTCGTGGCGCCTCAATGAGCGTCACTACGGGGCTCTCCAAGGCTTGAACAAGGCGGAAACCGCGCAGAAGCACGGGGATGAGCAAGTGAAAATCTGGCGACGCAGCTTCGACACACCTCCTCCTCCATTGGATCCTGCAAGCCCGATGAATCCCAGGAAAGACCCCCGCTATGCCAGTCTCAAGGACAGCGAGATTCCGCTATGTGAGTCCCTCAAAGATACGATCGCGCGAACCATCCCGCTCTGGAGCGAGACCATCGCGCCTGAGATCCGGGCGGGCAAGAGCGTGTTGATCGTCGCCCACGGCAACAGCCTACGGGGGCTCGTCAAACACCTCAAGCGGATCTCGGATCAGGACATCATGGAACTCAATATCCCGACCGGCAATCCTTGGGTCTTCGAACTCGATTCGGACCTGCAGGTCAAGAACGACTACTATCTGATGACTCAGTCCTGAGCTTG
>CAYNDM010000154.1:0-5054 GCA_964395265.1 uncultured Bacteriovoracaceae bacterium | reverse complement strand
CGCTCTCGGAGTCAGTCAAACTGACTTGCAAGGCGCTGGTGCTCGTCGCTCGATAGGACGCGGTATCGGCCAGGCTGGAGGTCGCCTAGCTCGAACTCCCCGATGCGGGTTCGCTTCAAGCGGATCACGGGGTGCCCGACCGCCTCAAGCATCCTTCGCACGAATCGGTTTCTGCCCTCCGAGACCACCACCTCCAGGACTGCCCCGCCTTTCTCGACTCGAACCTGCTTGGCCGATTCGAAACTACCGGGCCCATCCTCCAGCGAGACGCCCTGCTCAAGCGCTCGCAAGCGGTCGGGAGACGGAGCGCGCTCGACCCAAGCTAAATACCATTTGCGAACGCCGTAACGAGGATGAGCCAGGCGGTTGGCGAATTCCCCATCGTCCGTCAGGATCAGAAGCCCTTCGGAATCGTAGTCCAACCTTCCCACCGGCTTGATGCTTTTGAGATCCTCGGGGAAATAATCCATCACGGTTCTTCGTCCTTCGGGATCGTGTCGCGTGGTCATCACCCGCCTGGGCTTATGAAAGAGGACCACTCGCGTGCGATCGAGCTGCACGACAGGCTTGCCGTCCAGCTCGATCCGGTCGACCTTGGGATCGACCTTGGTTCCCAGTTCGGTCACGAGCTGGCCATTGACCCGTACCCGCCCTGCCAGGATCGCCTCTTCCACCTTCCTGCGGCTGAGAATACCGGTGCTCGCGATTGCCTTTTGAAGTCGCACGGAACTCATCTTGAAGCATTCCATACCAGAAGCTGGCGAGCTGCGAAACGCCTTCCCTAGCTGGCCGCGCTCAGAGGATGGCGGGAACGAGCAGCACCAGCCAGAAAAGGGTGATGATCCCGAACCCATGGAGCTCTGTCCAATGCTCGAAACCCAAAGCTCTAGCCACTGGATTCAGCTGTAAGCTCAGCAGAATCAACGCCACAAGAGATGCGATCAGAATGGAATAGCGCCGGGCTTTCGTATCCAGTTTTCCCAATGCCAAGAACGGGATCCCCAAGACGAAAACGCTTCCCCACCTCCAGGACAACGGATTGAGAAGCTGAACCAGGATCAGCCACGGACTGATCGTGGCCAGGGGGCTGGTGTGCGAGGCCCGGGTGCAAGCCCCCGTCCGTAGGATCATACGACCAAGGACCGCGCCCATCACGATGGCGGTCACCGCCAACGAAAGCGTTCCGCCGATCCAACGCCAAGCCGTAACCCAGGCGCTTTGGTTGATATCCGAAAGAAACAAGGAGCTCGGCTGGGATCTCAGCAGTTCCACCCAAGATTGCGAAAGCAGAAGGGCGCGGTCAGGTCCGAAAAGCAACGCAGGAAGAGCTGCTCCCCAAAAGACACAAGAGGCCAAGTAGCCGGAAAGGAAATTGGAGTAACGCCCCCGACTTGCCCCTCGGAGACTTAAGAGAAGAGGAATGAGAAGCATCACCCAGGGAAGCTTGAGCCAAGGAAGCGTTCCGGCCAAAAACCCGGAGATCGCCGCCGCACGCCGGGTCATCGAAGTCGCGAGGACCGCGATACCAAGGATCAAGAGCTCCATCTGCCCGTAATCGAGCGTCTCCAAGATCCCCTTCCACGAAAGCCCGAGGCCCAGAATCAACGCCCCCACCTGCTTCCAAGTGGGATAGCGAGCGCCGATCAGGAGCGAGACCGCCAAACCGAGTATGCTCAAAGTCCCGAAGGCGAACCACGCCGCTCCCGGAGACGACTGAGGCAATAGCGCGATTAACCCGAGCACGCCCGGCGCGTACTTATAAGGCGAGGCGTCCGAAGCCACATAGGGATCCACGCCATTCGATACCCGCTCCCAAGCCCGAAGGTAGACCGCGAAATCACCTGGAATGACGTTCTGAAACGAAAGATGGGACGCGGGATATCGCAACCACAGCGAAAGCGCCGCGATGAAAACGATCAAAGTCGCCACTAGAAAAGGTTCGATACGATTCTTCATGACTCATTCCGCATACAAGTCCCCGCCTGCCAGCCCGAGATCCTCCTCGGGCAACCCATGCCAAGAGCCGAAAATGCAAGCGGCTATTTCACCCTACTCCAAAACCGGATCTTACGGGACAAGAATCATCGACCATCCTCGCCAGGGCGTCCATCTTGCAGCGTGAGATAGCCATGAAAACCCCAGGCAGCCTAAAGATCGCTTCGTTTCGCGGCGTGGACCTGAACATTCACGTCAGCCTGCTCTTTCTCCTTCTCTACATTGTCTTCGTGGCGGCCGCCCAGTTCCCGCTCATCGTGGAAAGCTCCGGGGTGGACATCAACCAGATTGCCTGGAGCCCCGCCGCATGGGGGCTTCTCTTCGCATTCGGGATTTTCGCGTCGGTCGCCCTACATGAGTTCGGTCATGCAATCGTCGCCCAGTCCATGGGCGTCGAGGTCCGGGGTATCACCCTGATGATGCTGGGAGGCGTGTCCGAGATGGGAAAAATGCCTGAAGGCCGCTACTCGGAATTCAAGCTCGCCGTAGCGGGCCCGATCGTGAGCCTAGCCCTCGCTGGCGTGCTCTGGATGCTGCGTTCATATGTGCCGCTGCCGGAGCTCGCGCTCTACGGCTACTGGCTCGGTAGCGCGAACCTGGTCCTGGCGATATTCAATCTGCTTCCCGTTTTCCCGATGGATGGCGGGAGAGCGCTCCGCTCGCTGCTTGCCGTTCGCCAGGGTCAGCTCAAAGCGACGCGTGTCGCGGTTTCGGTCAGCCGATTCTTTTCAGTGCTCTTCGGAATCGTGGGTTTCCTCACCTTCAACATCCTCTTGCTGCTGATCGCCTTCTTCGTCTGGTCAGGAGCCAAGACCGAGCTCATGTTCCTGGAGTCTCGAGGCCTGCTCCAGGGAGTAAAAGCCGGCGAGATCACGTTTCGGGTGGATCCAGTCGGGGACATGCAACTGGTCAGCGTGGCGGCGGACCAAATGATCAAATACAAGACGGGGGTTCTGCCCGTGGAAACCGACCTCGGCGAGCCGGCGGTGATTACGCTCAATCACCTAAGGAGAATTCCTCAGGAGCGCTGGGACCTGACACGCGTCCGGGACGTCCGACAAGAAGTCCCCAAAGCGCTGGATGTCCAGGATTCGATCGAGGACGCATTGGTGGACCTGGCCCGCTCTGGAGCGGGAGCACTGCCAGTCCGCGAGAACGGGCGCTTGATCGGGTTGATCCGCGCCAACGAGTTGACGGATACTCTTCAATTCAAGAGCCTGGAACGCGCGACACAGGAGGAGGAAGAGCTCCGTAGAAAGATGATCTGGTTTTGTCTATCGTCCACCGACGAGCTCGCGAAAATCGTCCCTCTTCTCCACCAGGCCGACCAGAGCCGAGTTCCTTGGCGAATCATTCACTTCGGGAAGTCGGATCCGCGGTGGAACGAACAATGGGCGGAGTTTCGCTTGCCTTTCGAGAGAATGGGACGGATTCCGGCGCGAGAGCTCGCCCTCCCGATACGCAGGCTCGAAGCGTCGATCCTGAGATCCCTGGATCGCCTTCCGATCCCGGTGAAGGACTCCTGGTGCGTGATCGGAGGCAGCCCAATCGCCTGGTTGGCGGCTCGGGCGGGCCGGAGAACGGGCCTCAAGGTCGTGCACCTCGAAGCGGGCCTGAGCTCGGGTCAGGGACTGAATGCCCCATTCGAGGACTACTTCCGCCGGTTAACCAGCAGGTCCTCGACGCTTCTCGTCGTTCCGGACCCTGACTCCGCAAGTAAGCTCCGGTTGAGACAGGGCCGAAAACGGAAGATGATCGAGATTTCCCACAGCACCTTATCCAGCGTGCCAGGCCTGATTTCTTCAGATCCTGGCATTTTCCCATCGCTCGCCCCCGATGGCTACGGCGTGGCCCGCATCAGCCGGACCGGGAACTTACTCCCGAGGCGTTTCGACAGAATCATGCGGATACTGTCAACAGCGGCCGCGCCCTTGCCCTTGCTGATTTGGATCGACCCGAAGGTCGAGGAAGAGCTCACTCCTACTCAATTGGATCGGCTTCGATTCACGGGCGCCCGTGTCGCGAGCACGCCGCTTTTCGCCGCTCGGGTCGGGACGATGCGCCAAGCTCAGTTTGTCGCTAGCGATTCATCTGATGATCAGGTCATCTGCTCCGCACTCGGTACGCCTTGCCTGATACTGCGCCGCTGGACGGAGTGGTATTCCGGGCTGGGTGCCAATTGCGTATTGAGCTTCTTGGATATCCGAATCAGCGAGCTCTTTCTTCGAGCTCCAGCCCACTACCGTCGGCCTCCCAAGACGCCTCAGAAGCGCGACGTACTCAGAATCCTCGAGGAGCTCCGGCATGAGATTGCTCCTGGCCCCGGACCTGCAGAAGATCAGCCACGTCAACACCGTGCGACTCTGCGGGAGCGATCAAGCCATGCCATACGGCGTTTCATGGAAAGCGTTCTTAAAGGACCTCAAAAACGAAGCCAGCGAGGACAATATCTCGAACGGAGCGGCCGCACTAGCGTACTACATCATGCTGGCGATTTTCCCAGCCATGATCCTGCTGCTTTCCCTGCTTCCTTACGTCCCGATCGAGAATGTCGACCAGGCGATCATGGACGCGCTCCGACAGGCCCTTCCTGAGAACGCGGCGTCCGCCTTCACCGGCATTGTCCAGGACGTGACTCAGACCAAGCGCGAGGGGCTGCTCTCGTTCGGCGCACTGGCCACGCTCTGGGCGGCCTCCAGCGGAATGTACGCGATGATGCAGCAACTCAACATCACCTACGACGTCAAGGAAGAGCGCTCTTTCATCAAGAGCCGCGCCATCGCGATCGGACTGACCCTGCTGATCGGTGCCCTAGTGATCGGGGCATTCTCGCTCGTCGTCCTCGGAGGTCAGATTCAGGATTGGATCGCCCAGAGTTTCGGTCGAAGCCAGGCACTGCTGGTTTTCTTCGCGGCTCTCCGCTGGGTCATCATCGCCGCGGCCCTCCTCCTCGCGTTCGCCTGCACCTACACATGGGCTCCCAATGTCGAGCAGCTATTCAAATTCGTGAGACCGGGCAGCATCGCGGGCAGGCACATCCTGATCGCGGCTTCGCTTGG
>CAYNDM010000153.1:0-7623 GCA_964395265.1 uncultured Bacteriovoracaceae bacterium | reverse complement strand
CCTAGAACAAGGCTCAGGATTCCAATGGCCAGGAAGACCGGCCGAATTATCGAGGAGACCACGATTTGACCTTAGCACAGGAGCAATAGCACGGGATGGGTTCTTCGCAAGGGAGCGGCCATTTCGCTCGCCATGCGCCAAGTCCCGCGTAAAATGGAGGAATGGATCTCGTCGAGCTCGTCAAGAACGACCGCTTCAGGAAAGCCTCCCGCGTCTGGATGAAGCTGCTTCGCGTATACTTCCGCCTGGAAGTTGAAGGGATCGAGAATATCCCGAAGAAAGGAAAGGCGATCATCTCTCCCAACCACTCGGGCTACTCCGGCTTCGATGCTGTCCTCTTGGGCCATGTGGTACTGAAATACCGACGCCGAATCCCGCGGATCCTGGCCCATCGCGCCTTCTTCGACCTCTCGAGCCGAGTCCGGGAAGTCTCCGAGAGCTTTGGCCTGCGCAAGGCATCGATCGGCGGCGGCGCGGAGATCCTGAAGAAGAATCGCTTGATCGTGCTTTTCCCCGAGGGAGAGTCGGGGAACTTCAAATCGTCCCGAAAAGCCTACCTACTCAAGCCTTTTCATACGGGCTTCGTCCGGATGGCCCTCGAAAGCGAGGCCCCCATCATCCCGTGCGTGATCATCGGCGCCGAAGAGACGCATCTGAACTTGGGCAACATCAATCTCTCCAAGGTCATCAAGGGCTTGAGGATCCCCTTGCCTTTGAACGTGCTGCCGCTTCCCGCCAAATGGCGGATCGTGTTCCTGAAACCGATCCCCATCCAAGACCTGGTTCGAAACCCGGACAGTGAAAAGCAGATTGCCGCAGCCGCGCGCAAGATCCAGACCATCACGCAAAAAGCCGTCCGCCAGGAGCTCAAGCGCAGGCCCTACGTTTACTTCAGGCAGACCCGGAAGCTCCTGGAGGCCGTGAAAAGCCTACCAAAACGTGTTAAGCCTCAGGCATGAACTTGATCGAAAATTTGCGGCAGGTGCAGCGAGACTGGGGTCTCACGGACGCCCAGATGGGCGCGCTCACACATGTCTCCCCTGAAACTTATCGGGGCTGGTTGCTTCGAGAAGCGGGCCCGGCGGTGACTTCTCCCACGATTCCTTCAGGGATGGAGACGGCGGTGCCGTTGATCGCGATCCATAAGCGTCTTCAGAAAAAGCTGAAAGACCCGGAGGAGCAAGTGAAGTGGCTAACCTCGCCACATCAGGATTTCGACGGGAACGCGCCTTATGGGGTGGCGATCAGCTCGATCGAGAACCTCTACTGGCTGAGCTATTATCTCGATTCAGCGGCTACCAGCGAACCATCGTCACCAACGGAAACTTATTAAAGCCGGTCAGCGTGACGGTGGCTTCGCGTCCCGATGCCGCACTCAAGTCGATGCCTCCCGGGAACGAAGCCTCGCCATGGGGATCCGAAGTCGCAGCAGCCAGTAGCCTTGCTCCGTCGGTGAAGCTGATGGTGATTCCAGGCTCTCCCACGCTCAGGCGAAACGGACGATCCAAGGCATCCAACGCGAGCTCTTCGTTGATCCTGGCGCGAATGGCTTCTGGCGCCCGGGTCCTGACCTGCATCGTCGGGTCCCCGAAGGTATGCCAGGTCTGGAAAGTCTGAGCCGCTGTCGAGGAATTGTCCTCGAGCACAGCGATCGAGCCGTGGGTGAAGAGCATACCGACCGTATTCATCCGCTCGGCGGTCAGCCAGGTGAACGATTTCTTTTTGGCCGATCGTGGGTGGATCCCAGGACTGATCGGTCGACGAAGCGAAAATAGCCACGGCGCCTTTCGGGTTTTCGGGGCTTCCCGCCAAAAGCCAGCGCTCCGCGAACGAATCGCGCGAATACGCGAATTTCCCGTTGATGCAGGCGACACTCACGATGACCGGGTTGCGGTTGCCGTTTTCAAGCGAGTCGATGTGGTCGTTGGTAAAATTCCCGGTGATCCAAGTCGTTTCCGTACCGTGGCCAAGATAGTTGATGAAGCCTCGCCCGTCGTTTAGCGAGTCGGTGAGCTGCTGGGACGTAACCCCGCGATCGTAATGCCGATCGACTGAGGTGTAGTGCCAGGCTTCCATCATGGAGCGCAGCACCTCGGCGCGTTCACGATCGCTCGGGAATCCTTCGTCGCTCGCGAGCCCCGACCCACGCGAGTACCCTTCGGCTCCTGGCTCGGGATCGCGCTCGTAGGCGACGATCTTGATCACGTAGGGGGCCAGCCCCCCCCTAGGTCCTTTACTGAGAAGCGCGCGATCATCACTTCAGGGTATTGGTCGTCGCCTTCGATCAGGCCATACATCGGGTCGGCCTCCCGATTGCGCGCATTACCGGAGGTTCCAGGGTGGAACGGGACGAACTCGGCGTCGCCGACCAGAATAACCGAGGAGATCCGGTCGCTGCGGTACTTGTCGGCGATGTAGCTCTTGATGTCCTGTACGGAGTCTCCCGTCTCTTGAAGGCTGGCCAGATGAACCTGCAGCCCTCTTTGGCGTTTCCACCGCACGAACGGCTCGAGGCCTGCCTCGAACGAGGGGTGATAGATGACCAGGAGTCGGCCCGTGTCCTCGATCACATGCTGAATGTCCCGATCGAAGGCCAAGTCGTCGAAGTTCAGGAACGCGTTTTGGTAAACCCGTAGGAACGTCGAGTCGAGCAGGCCCTGGTTCGCGAAGACCTGAAAACGGGCGCTCGTTCGGGGAGTATCGATGCGCACGACGAGCTCTTCCACCACCTCGAGACGCCCATCCGCTGCGCTATAGCGGATGGGGCGGATGCCCAGATTCACGCCGCGGACGTCCCGCAGCTGAAAAGGCTTACTGATCGTCGCGAAGCTTTCAGGATACGAACCTCCCGCTCCTTGATAAAAACTCGAGAACACATAGGGCACGCTTTCAGGGTCGTGTGTTCTCATGATCGGACCCTTGCTTGGCGCAACGGTGCCCAGATCAAAATACCTGGACTTCACATCCACGATCTCGAGCGAGGGATCGCTCGTGACCGGGATCATGATATTTCTATTGAGACGAGGCAGCTCAGGGAGGCCTTTATCGTCGGTGGCCTGCAGCCCTGGCACGGCGAGCTTCGCGTAGCCGCCTCCGTTGATCTCCACCTTGCTGCTATCGAATCCACGCAATCGGAATCGAACCACGGTCGACTGATAGTCGGAGCTCAGGACTTCGAGGCTGTAGGCCTTGACGGCGGCGGTAGCGGGCTTGCCGTCGAGGCTATGCCATTCGGCGAAGGCCGACCCGCTCATGATCACGATCAAAGCGGCGGAACGGGCCAGGATACCACGAACGCGGACTCGGCGAAGACCGATCATGCGTTTTTCCTCCTGAAAGCTCGCCCGGACATCCAGTCCGAGATGGGTCAACCCCCGATAAAGCGCTTCATGATCCGCAGTAAATATATCTTGTGTATGAAGTTACCCTTAGCATCCAACCAAAGCCGGCCGCTTCGCAATCGGCATTTTTTTCCCGTGCGACTCAGTTCGACGAGCCCTTGCCCTTCAAGCCGATGCTCGCCGAGAAGCCCGCCTGCGTGGTGATCGTGAGCCCTCCCATCCGGTCCCCAAAGGCCATTGGGATGAATTTCAATGGGACCTCCAAGCTCTCGCCCGCCGAAAAGGATCGCGAATAGACCTTCTTTTGGGCCACCTGGAACTCTGTGTCCCCGTAACTGACCTCGAATGTGATCGTCTGGCTCGTGGCCAGTTTGTTCATAACGATGAATGGAGCCGTCGGCGAGCTCGAGGAGCCCATCTTGGTCGAGCCGAAATCCACCAAAGAGTGGCTATAGGCAACTGACTCGGAGGGAGCCACTCCGCCAGCCGAGTTGGCCGATAGAGCGACCGAGACGACTGCGCCTCCAGGCAAGGTCAGCTTGAGTTGCCCTTTTCCCTCTCCGCCCTTGGTCGCCTTGTAGCTGATGGGAATGTAACCAACGGCTTGTGGCGCAAGCTTGATCGAGCTTCCCAGGGCCGCAAACACTCCTTCACTCGTCTGGTTTTCGATCACGTACGTGATGGTCTTCTCGCAGTTGGCCTGATTGGTCAGCCTCATCGCCTGACTCAGCATTTTGGACTGGCCGATCGACACGCTCCCGAATTCGACGACGTTGGCGGGCTGATAGAGAAGCTGCCCCTCGGTGCAAGGCTTGGCGATCGGGCTCGAGGAGGGCGTCGGCCCCGAGACGACTTCAGCCATGAGCTGCACATCGGCCTCGTCCGAGTTGCTATCGCCGGCTATGGAACGGATCTCGACCACCGCGCTAAAATCGCCTGGGCTGCCGGCGTCGAGCTTGACCTCGATATCCCTGAAGCTCGCCGATGGCACTTTGAAGATCGCGCTGGGATTCTGGGAGCTGAGCAGCACCGTGCCGGATTCTGTCGGCACCTTGAGCGTGAACTTCGACGAGTCCTTGCCCGTGAGCGTGATCTTCTTGATCAGCGTACCGCCTGCGATATTCCACACCCGAAAACGACTGGTGCTTTCCTGTCCGGCCGGGATCTGCCCGAAGAGCACGGGAATGTCCCTGACCTGCATGATCGGATCCCCCGGAAGGGATCCCGCCGTCCCGTGCCCGCTCGCCCATAGCTTGAACGTTCCTCCATTGCTCGTGACGTAGAATTCGCCGTTGACCGTGCTCGTGGCCTTGGGCGCGAAGATCAAGCCCACGTCGACGTGCTTGCCCGCCGGCACCGAAAGCTGCGAAAGCTCGCTGTAGAAAACTTCCGGCGAAGTGCTGCTGACATGCACGATCGCCGTACCGGTGCCCGTGTTCCTGAAGCGCACGGGAATACGGCTGAACAGACCGACGCTCGTTGCCGGGAAAGAAAGGAAGTGGATCTCGCTTCCCGTAGAAGGGTTCTGCAGCACCAGCTCGGGAGTCCCGGCCGCAGAATCCACGCCGATTCCCGAAAGGCTCAAGCTCCGGGTCTGGAAATTTCCGGAGAACCGCAGTTGACCGGTCTTCACGCCGACGGAGGTCGGGGTGAACGTGATGCGAATGTCCTTGTCCTGTCCCGGCTCGACCGAAACGCTTTGCGCGCTGATTCGGAACTGGGCCGGCGTCGCCTCAGAGAGGAGGTCCAGCTGAGCATCCAGCGCTCCGGTTCCGCGATTGCGAACCTTGAGCGTCACCTCCATCGAGTTATTGACCTTGACGTCGCCGAAGACCACCGTAGCCAGGCTCAGCTCAAGAACCGGCGCGCCGATCTTGGGCGTCGTTCGCCGGTCGATCGACACGAATTTGTGATAGGTCTCGTACTTCAGGCAATTCTCGCCCTCCTTGTCGGCGACCTGGTAAACGCAGCTGTTCACGATCAGAGGCGCGAAAGCGCCCGCCGCATCCTCGAGCACGACCGAATCGGCAGTCGTGAACACCGGAGAGACGGGGTCGGCGCTTCCGTCCGAGAGCGAAAGCTTCGAGCATTGGTTCTGGCCATCTGGATACATCACGCAATAGTCCTCGGCGAACCAAGCCGGACCCGAGGAGGAGTAGCGAGTGTCTTGTTTGGCTGCTTTCGACGGAATCAAGCATTCGGTGCAGATCGTGCCATCGGCCGCGGAGCAGCCCGACGCGCTCCCGAAAAGGCTCACGCACTGGGAGTGCAGAGGGTTGCCCGAGTCCTCGAGAAGATTGAGAACCTGTTGCGAGAGGCGCTTGCCCTTGCCGCCCACGCGGTTAGGTCCGCACGAAACAACAGCGAGCCCGATGCAGGCGAGCACGCACGCGGTCTGCCGAATCGCTTTGAATTTACGCATGAAACCCCATGCCCCCAAATTCAAAGTGTATTATACCTGACCAATGTAGTCAATAAATACACATTGCGACGCGATGCATTAATTTCATTCCAAAAAACCAGCTCGGGCTGCTAGTTTATTAAATAAAAACGATCATTTAAATAAAGCCAAGGAAAATGGGCTACTTGACTTCACCCATGGAATAGCCCGTTTTCCTAAGCGAGGGATCCGTCAAGGCCTATTGGATTCGGCGTTCAAAGAACTCGAAGTCATTTTGATAGTGGTTTTGGATATCAAGCCTTGGGCAAGGGAATTCGCTCCTCAAGGGGAAGTGCGATAGGCGCACTGGATGAGTGAACTCATGGCTCGTTATTGGGATTGAGAGCCCGCTTGGAGCAACAGTTTACTTCTCTTGAACTCGCGCAAGAAACTCACATTCAGGAAAGAGGCGTCGGAGCTCTTCCACTTTCAGCTCCCGATAAGTCCCGGGAGCCAGCTCGCCGAGTTCAAGCCCGCCGTAGGAGACCCTCTTCAGCCGAGTCACTTCATGCCCCAGCGCCAGCATCAATCTGCGAATTTCACGGTTCTTCCCTTCCGTCAGCACGACGGTCAGGTGCGACTCCCTTCGACTGGCCTTTCGCAGCTCGGCCCGATCAGCCCTGAATAGGTCGCCTTCGCTCTCCACGCCTTGGCACATTCGATCAAGTTCATCCGAAGTGACCTCGCCGCGAACGGTCACGAGATAAACCCGCTCGATCCGGTTCTCCGGATCCGTGAGCCACGACGAGAGACGCGTATTGTTCGTCAGGATCAGGAGGCCCGAGGTCGCTTGATCGAGGCGCCCCACCGCATGAAGACCGGCGAACTCATCGGGAGCGAGGCGGAGAAGCGAATAGACCGTGGGCCTTCCTTTTTCATCCGAATGGGTCGTGATCACGCCTTTGGGCTTGTTGAGCGCGACGGCCAGAAACGATGGGCGCTCCAGGCGCTTTCCATCGAGCTCAAAACGCGCGGTTTCGGGAGCGACGTAAAAGCCGGGATCACGGCGAATCATGCCATTGACCTTCAATCGGCCATCCAGGATCCATTGCCGGGCTTGGCTGCGCGAGGCGATGCCTAGTTTCGAAAGCGCTCTGTCGAGCGGAACTTTGCCCTTGATCACTGAGTTGGCTCCGTAACCGTGTAGGGCGATCGATTCATCCGGTGTGCCGGCGAATGATCACTCGCGGTGGAGCCGCTGGAGCCGAAGCAGGTTGGGAAGAAGGAGTCTCCTGGGCTTTGGCTCGGCGCGGTCGGCTTTCGCGGTCTTCTCCCGAGAGGATTCTGGCCCACTCCTCCGCCGATGGTGCGTTTCGCTCCTCAGCCCAAGACTCGCGATGGTTCATCATGGGCAAATGGGCGTCCCAGCAGGAAACGCCGCAAAACGCCAGCCCCGTCCTCTTGCGATTACAAGTCGATACGTTGCACACCCAATACTGGGCCTCGAACGCGATCGGCTTCTTGCAGCTACTGCATTTCTTCCAAAACTCCATGATGCCTACCCCTATCCCATGATTGTACCGAAGGCCGTCCCGCTGTCACGGGTCGTCTGAAGGACATAGGCCGCATGCGACACCCCTTGAGCAAGAGGCAGGCGCTTTGCACCTTGTCGTCTTTCGAGGACACGATCATGGGAATACAAAAAAGCCAGAAAGGCCGCTTGACGGCGAGCCAACAAATCATCGAGATCCCAAGGAAAATCAATCGCCCACCCCGCGCCGTTCCAGGACTTCAGCAATTTGGCGTGTCGACCGCCGTAGATCGCGACATTCTGAGTCATTTCAGGATTGGGCGCGGTAACCGGACCAAGCAGCTTCGCAACGCCAAATCCAAATAACGATG
>CAYNDM010000152.1:7189-7628 GCA_964395265.1 uncultured Bacteriovoracaceae bacterium | reverse complement strand
CGCGAGAACGAGTTTCCGTCCAATGAGTGAAGCACGTCCCAGAATCGGCTCCAATCGCCGCCCCACGCCCTGAAAAGCGCCTCGTACTCGGGGCGGCCCACTCCATACGTCCTGTACTGGATCAGAGTGGCGTTGTTCAGCTCGCGCTTCCACTCGAGCTTGGACTTGAGGCGTTCGATCACGCTTGCCTTCTTCTCCCGCTTCTCCTCATCCGAGAGAGCGCTCGCGTAAATCTTCGCGAGCTCGCCGTGCGCGGCCTGCAGCAGCTCCCCTCGCTGGCGCCTGGCCTTCTCGGAGTCGAGGTAAGCGCGAAGCTCCACGGACTGGGAGCCGCGGGCCTTCTCCAGGAAACCCGGTGTGAGCTTCTCCGCCACGAAGCTCGCGATGCTCTCGTTGAAGTAGGCCTGCCCATTGATGTAGAGAGTCGCGTGCACTGACT
>CAYNDM010000152.1:3626-7179 GCA_964395265.1 uncultured Bacteriovoracaceae bacterium | reverse complement strand
CTCTCCAAGCGCTTCCTCTCCCTCGCTGATCATGGTCGATAAGACCGGGTCCCTGAACCAGCCCAGGGTCGAGAAGGCCGCCGCCCCGCGCAGGTCCACGTCCCAACCTTCTTCGCGCAGCTTTCGCGCATAGTCCTTCGCGTCCTCCAGATCGAACCAGCCCAGGTAAGGAAAGCTCCCCACGATGGGAAAGACCCACTCCTTGGACTCGAAGCGCAGAGGCGCGCAGGCGCTGACCACCCAGGTCGCCGCGGGCCGATCCAACCGCACGTATTCGGTATAGTTGCTGGTGGGCTTGATCCCGTAGCTTTCGCCGAAACTCTTGATCGCCGGGATCTCACGAAGCAGGGCCGCGATCCTGGGCGGAGTGCGCTCGTCCTGCAGCACCTCCTCGATAGGTCGAGCGCGATTCGAGAGCTCGAGCTGTCCTTTTCCGGCCTGGACGAGATAGCTCACCGTACTGCAGCCCGTCAGCGAGAGCGATCCCAGGAGCAGAGCCGCGCGGAGCGCGAGCGGCGGAGATCGCCGCCTGGAATCAGAAGAAAACCGAGACGCCGAAATTGTACGCCAGATTGTCCTTCCAGGTGCGGATGCTTCCGCCACTGAGGTACGAAGTGGCCTCGGTCCGGATCGCCATACCGCGACTGAGGTAGATCCTGGCCCCCAGGCTAAAGACCGCGGTGACTGAATCGACAATCCTGGGAGGAGAGCCGCCTCCTCCGTAAGTACCGGTCGCCTCGCGATTGAGCTGGCCGATTCCGGCTTTGACATACGGTTGGACCGGGAAATCCTTGCCAGTAAGCGCCTGAACCCAGTTGAAGCTGAAAATCTGATCATGGAACGTCGTGTCCTCGTAGCCGATGATCTTAGTCCGATCCACGACATCCTGAAAGGAGAACTCGATGCCGGAGCGGTCGGTGAAGTGATAGCCGATGGAAGTCCCCCATCGACGGTTCCAGCTGAAGCTCTCTTCGGTGTAGTTGCTCCGATTGAAGGAGAAACCGAGCGAGTATTCGAACGCTCCGGCGGAAGCCTTGCCTGGCAGCAAGACCGTCAGCAGCGCGACTAGCACCGCGATTCCATGGTAAATCGACATAACACCCTCCCTAGTTCACGCTGGCCAGCTCACTCTGGCCGGATCTTTGACAGCTCTTCGATGAGCTGTTTTTTTTCCTTCTCGGACTTCTTTCGATCCGACGGAAAAAGCAGGTCATGCGCCCCTGGCGCTCCCGAAACGATTCGATTCACCCAACGGCCCTTCAGCTTCTCGTCCGCCGGCGAGGGCGGATGGCGAGCGTACTCGCTCTTGGATGGGGCTTGCTGAACAGGCTCGCTGCTTTCCAAAGTGCTGGCCAGCTTGCGGTTGCCGCGGCCGTGCGCGGCCTCGAGAGCCGATCTGGCGTCGTTCTCGGACACATGAAGATCCGCCAGGCGATTCCGGAGCACGCTCGACGCGATCGCCCGAGGTGTCGAGGGAACCACGCGCATGGCCTTGGAGTTCAAGGCTGTCGCCTCGCCCGCTTTCACTTGCACCTTGCGCTTTCCCTGAAACCGGTTTTCGAGAGAGGCCTTGCCCGAGATCGAGATCAGATAAGTCTCCTCGTCATATTCGCTGTAAGCGACGATCGCACGGCCGCTTCCGGACTGACGGGACCTGGCGTTCGCCGTGAGCACCCGAAACTCCATCGCTCCATCGCCCAGGTCGGCATGGATCTGACCCTTGTAGAGAACCAGATGGTCTCCCGACGACTCCGCCTTCTCGCCCGTATCGGTGAACTGGGCGAAAGTCTCGGACCCCAGATGCAAGTAGTGACCGTCCCTGTGCTTGATCAGAGCCCAGCCCGAGGCAACCGAGAACCAGCTCCCGCAGGCGATCTTCGCCCGAGGCTCAGTGTCCAAGAGAACTCGGCGCGAGGCATCGAGGATCTGCACTTGCCCACCGTATTTTAGAAGGACAGCACAGGGGGATTCCTTGCCTTTCTGCTCTGCGGCCTTCTGTTCGGCGAACGCGCCTGAATGCGCGAAGACCGAGGCCAGGCAAAGACTCAGGATGATCCAGGCTCGCTCAATCGCGCGCGATCTTCCGCTCACGTCTCGCCTCCTTAGAATTCACCCACTTCGCCTCCTTGGAGTGGGGATGATGGTCCAATAGCTCCTGAAGCCACTGCTGCGACTGCGCGTGCTTCTGGGTCTTCTTCGCCGCCAGCGCGTTCCAAAGGCGCGCCTGCGCCGCATAGCGGGCGTCGCGCTCGGATTTCTCGGCTTTCAGGCTCAACTCGAAGTACCGCTTGGCCATCTCGAAGTTATCGATCCGGTACCAAGCCACCCCCGCCAGCAGGTAATCGCGCGAAGTGTGGAAGGTATCGTCGGTCACGAGCTCCACGAGCTGGGTGAGGATGACCGCGGCCTTCTCGTCTTCCTGCGCCTTTAGATAGCTGATGGCCAGAGTGTGAAGCTGCTCCTTATGAAGATGCGTCGGAGGGCGATAAGCGATCGTCTCGAGCGTGCGCCCTACGAAGTCGCCGGTCACGGTCTTGAGCTTCTTTTGAACGCTCTCGGTGTGAGCTTTGGCCTGATGCGCCCTGCACTCGAAGCGAGCCGTCTCGAGCTTCAGGCGAAGATCGGCGTTCTCGAGCGACAAGCGCTCATTTTCCTCGAGCGCGTGGCTGATCTGATCCGCCTTGCGCTGGATATTCCGGCCCGCGATCCGAACCATCTCCCACCAGCTGACGTCATCGTTGTTGGCCATTGAATCGTCGTGGGCCGTCGTCTGGGTGTCAGGGCCTTCATGGGAGCCCTGATGCCGGGACTTCTCGGGTCCATGCCCCCGGGCTGGGGCATGCCGGGTGGCAGCAGGGCTCGAATGAGTCGAACCGGACAGGACGAAAAATCCCCCGCCCGCGAGCAAGGCGACGGCCAGAGCTCCCACGAGCCAGCCTTTCTTCCCCTTTTTGATCCGTTCTGAACTCATTCCACGGTCCTTTTCAGCTTTCTCTTCGGACGGGCCGTTCTGAACCTTGACACCCGAAGGCCCGATTCACTAAAAAAGGCAGATGGAACGCTTCGCCAAGCTCGCAGCCCAAGCACTGAACACCGTTCTGGAAAATCCGATCCAGCCGCAGGACCTCGAGATTCCGCCCGACCCGAAGCTGGGCGATTTCGCCTTTCCCTGCTTCAAGCTCGCCAAGCAGTTCCGGAAAGCTCCCCCTCAGGTCGCGCAGCAGATCGTGGCCGACCTGAACTCCAAAGGCGCCCTGCCCGAGGGACTCGAGGTCAACGTCGCCGGCGCTTATGTCAACTTCATGACTCCTCCTCAGAAGGCGCTCCATGCACTCCTCAAGGACATCCTCGCGGGAGAGGACTTAGGGACCTATGGCCAGCTGCCCGCCGACTCCCGCGAAAAGTGGGTGCTCGAGTACAGCTCCCCGAACGTCGCCAAGCCGTTCAACATCTATCACCTGCGTCCCACCGCACTGGGCGCCGCGCTCGACCGCATCGGCCGCTATCGCGGCTTCGAAGTGGTCTCGATCAATCATTTGGGGGATTGGGGCAC
>CAYNDM010000152.1:2347-3616 GCA_964395265.1 uncultured Bacteriovoracaceae bacterium | reverse complement strand
GTATGGGAAGCTCGCCGTGGCCTTTGGGATGTACGGCCATGAGATCCAGGGAGAGCCCACGATCCAGGATCTGGTCAACATCTACGTGAAGTTCCACCAGGCCGTCGAAAAAGACCCGAGTCTTGAGGAAAAGGCCCGCGAGGCGTTTCGCAAGCTCGAGCAGAACGACCCGGAGATCACCGCGCTCTGGAAGAAGTGCCTCGACATCTCGCTGAAGGAGTTCCTGCGCGTGTACGACCGCCTGGGCGTGAAGTTCGATTACATCTGGGGCGAAAGCCACTACAAAGACCTTCTCGATCCGCTCTTGGAGGACCTCAAGAAGAGAGGGCTCCTGGTCGAAAGCGAAGGCGCCTGGATCGTCGAGGTCACCGATGAGAACGGCAAGGAGCTACCTCCCTGCATCCTCCAGAAAAAGGACGGGGCCACGATCTATGCCACACGCGACGTGGCGGCCGCGATCTACCGCGCCGAGAAACTTCATTTCGACCGCATGACCTACATCGTGGGCCAGGAGCAGAAGCTCCACTTCCAGCAGGTCTTCGCCGTTCTTCGCAAGATGGGTTTCGAGTGGGCGAACCGGCTCGAGCACATTCCCTTCGGCCTCTACCGATTCAAGGACGCCAAGATGTCCACCCGCAAAGGCAACTTCGTCACGCTCGAGGAAGTGCTGGAGCTGGCGAAGGAGCGAGTCAGGGCGCTGATGACCGATCGTGCCTCGCAAAACCCCGAGACGGGTCGCGCGGTGGCGAACGCGCAGGACCTCGAATCCGTTGCCGAGGCGGTCGCTCTCGGCGCCTTGGTCTTTCATGATCTGCATACGGATCCGGTGAGGGACGTCGAATTCGACCTCGAGCGCGCGGTCGATTTCGAGGGCGAGACCGGCCCCTATCTGCAGTACGCCCACACGCGTTGCCTGAGCATTCTCCGCAAAGCCTCCGAAGCGGGGCACCCGGGCGTGGCTTTCGACGAACGGCTCCTTCCGAAGCTGACGGCTCCCGAAGAGCTCGCACTCGTCAAAACCTTGGGCCAGCTCCCCATCCATCTGGAGCGCAGCCTGGTCTTTGCCAAAGCGAGCCAGCTCGCGCATTACCTGATCGACGTCACCAAGGCGTTCGGTACGTTCTATCGCGAATGCCATGTCCTGGGAGAAGACCAGGAGCTCACGCGGGCGCGGCTGATGCTGGTCGAGGCGACGCGCCGAGTGCTCGCGCAGGGGATGCGGCTTCTGGGAATCCCGCGACCGGAGCGGATGTAGCGGCAGAGGGGACG
>CAYNDM010000152.1:0-2337 GCA_964395265.1 uncultured Bacteriovoracaceae bacterium | reverse complement strand
TCGTCGCTCAGACCAACCGATTCTCTGGGAGATCGGGTCAGGAACTCACTCGCCGCGTATGTACTGTGCCAGCGACTCATCATGGGTCGACGTCGACCCTGAATCTGGTAAAGAAATAGGGGTCGACTTCCCCTTTGAGTCTGCATAATCATAACTATATGTGGAGACGCGGGACAGATTTTGGTTCTGCGCGGTCGTCCTGTTCGCCTCACCCACCCTGCAAACCGCCTCTATCTTCTCGCAGGCTCCCGAAGCCGAGGCCAGTTTCGCATCCAATGCCGCTTCCCGGCGTTGGAGCTCCTCTAGCTTGGTTTTCACTTTGGACTCCAGATTGGACAGCGAATTCTTGAGATTGTCTATCTCCTGGAGCTTGGATTGAATCTCGGCCAGGACGGCTTGCTTCACCGCTTCGTCCCTTCCTTCGAGCAAAGGAGCCACGGCCTGCTCGATCGCAGTACCATTTTCCTTCACGAAATCATCCGCCTTCTCCTTTTCTTTCAGCGCCAAGGCCTGCTGGCTGATCTTAACGATGTCAGCCTGCTGATTATAATCTTGGATCGCCTTTGATTTGCGCTTTTTAGCCTTTTCGATCTTTTGAGCTTCGGCCAAGTAAGCGTTCTTGCGATTTTCATAATGCTCTAGAGCACGCGTCAGCTCAGCGACGCCTTTTCTCTGACTCCGGGCCTGCTCGAGCTCGTCTGCGGCCCTGTCCATATCATTTTTGAACTTGGCCAAACCTAAGCTGGCATCCTTGATGACTTTATCGGACTCTTCGATGATCGCCTTCGCCTCGTCTCTCTTTGTCGTGGCTGTCGAGATACGGTTATTCAAGGTCGAGGAATAGAGCTCAGAGCTCTTCTTTGCCTCTTCTTCGATCTGCGCTTTAGTCTTCCTGGGACCTGCTGTCGCCGTCAGCGGCAGGGCGATCAAGAGCGCCGTGACCATGCTAAAAGCCAGTTTCTGTCTCCCAATCTTTCTCTTTTGATCGTATTGGTCTTTCATAATTCCCCTCATTCGAATTTCCGATGCTCCATCATGAGCCATCTGAAACTGATCCATTGGTTCTGATGAGGATTCAAAAAGCAACTCGAGTGCCAGCGAGCTTGAATCGGTGATTCAGCGAGAAGTCAGGAAGTTACGTCGACCGGACCAGACTCATCTTGCTCCGGACTGTTCACCCTTACGACGACTGCGCAAGAGAAAGAAATGGGTCCGAAAAGCTCTAGGTCAGCGCTGACCCAGCGCTCGCGGCGGAGGACGCCTTTCGCCGGCTATGCACCCTGCGCGGCGGAGGACGCCTTTCGCAACGGCCTCCAAGCCGCCGTCCCTCCTATAGCGGCTCCTAATCAGCTATAGAGCGCTCGCAGCGCTCCTAACGGCCCCACCCAGCTACGCCGCCCGTGCGGCAGCCATAGCACGGCACTTCGATCGGCTACGCCGCTCTCGGAGCGCCAGAATGGCGCTAAGAAGCCATCGCGCCGGCGGTCTCGGCTTCTCCGCGCGTGCAAAGCCTAAGTACCTCTTGGACCGCGATGGCGACATACCCATGCTTGCCCAAAAGCACGACGGCCGCGATCGCGTCGTCAGCAGGGTTGATCAGAGGGACCCAGCCTTTCGAATGTGGGATCCAATCCCGAAGGGCAACCTCTTCGGCGGTGAGCACTCTTTGAACCCGCCGAAGCGGAACCCAAAAGACCTTGCGCCCCGTCCCCTTTCCCGCCGCATGGATCAGCACTCCCAAGGGCTCCTGGGCCTTGCGCCCCCTCCTCGCCAACGGACGGGTCGCCTTTTTCATCGCCTCGAGCTCCTCCTGAACGGCGGCCAGGGCATGCTCCGCCTCCTCGATCCAATCCTTGGCTGAGGCGGCCGACTGCTCCTGGTCCGCGCAGGCCAGCCTCGCTTCGAGCCCATGCAAAAACCCCGCGGCTCTTTCGGCTCCATCCATCAGGGTGCAGATCCCTTTCAAGGTGTGGATCTGCCGAAAGAACTCGAGGCAGTCCTCGCCGGATACGGGAGCGCGCGACTCGATGCTGGCACGAATACTCGAGAGGATTTCGCCCGCATCCTTTTGGATACGGTCCGCGTCGGCGAAAAATTGACTGATCAGGCTGGGAGAACGAAAGCCCATCCGACGGGCTCCTTTCGCCTCTGCTTATCGGCTCCTTGGGAAGCGAAGTTGAACCACCTTGAAACCGCGATCGAAGCGCCGTGGATCAGTTCGGAACCATCCGGTACCGACCGATCACCTGCACATCCGAGACGGAAGAGCTCGGGATCAGGGTTCCCCCCGTATTGAGGCCGTGTTCCTTTTTGTATTCGACGTTGATGACCCTGGAT
>CAYNDM010000151.1:0-7667 GCA_964395265.1 uncultured Bacteriovoracaceae bacterium | reverse complement strand
GTTCCGAGCGACCACGTTGAAAGCGGGCAGATACTCATAAGGGAGGGTCAGCGCGAAACCCGCAGTATGCGAAAGCCCCGACCCTTCGGCGAGTCCCTCATTGTAACCCCGGTTCTCGCTATCCAGCGGGATCGTCCGATCGCCGGAGGCCTGGTTCACCCACTGAAGGCTGTAACCCAACCGAACCACGCCGGACGCCAGGCGAAACCCCGTGCCCAAAGCCGGAATCACCTGATACTTGCTCCGGTAACGAAGACTCGTGCCCGAACCCTGGGCGGAGAGCTCGGAGTTCACCAGTACGCCCGCGGCGAAATATCGGGTGTACAAATTGGGGACTAACGAGGCCGAGACTCCTGGGAACTTCGGTTCCGCGCCGCTGATGGTGGGCGCGTAACTATCGAGGCTCGTCACTTTGTAGAAATTTCGGTCCACCATCGATGCATAGTCGGAGTTGGCTTGAACCTGCAGATTCAGGGCTTCGATCGTCGTTCGGCGGATCTTCCCGATTCCGGCGGGATTGTAAAAGAGCGACGAAGCTCCATCGTCGGCCAGCGGAAGAAAGGCGTCTCCCA
Source organism: uncultured Bacteriovoracaceae bacterium (assembly GCA_964395265.1). Taxonomy (GTDB): domain Bacteria; phylum Bdellovibrionota; class UBA1018; order UBA1018; family UBA1018; genus CAYNDM01. Next base: position 7,095 of record CAYNDM010000151.1, on the reverse strand, counting down.
TGGCCGCCGCACGCGCCGAGGTGTAGCGCGAGCCGGGGACCAGATCCCCTCGAGCCCACGCATTGGCAGAGAGCACAGCCAAGCCTCCCAATCCCATCGCGGCGATAATCTTCCCTAATGAATTCACCATCCTGTGCCCTACTTATTGGCTTATCGGCGATCTTTCCGATTTCTTTGACCCGCCATTCTTAATAATGTACCATTTTAGTCGGACTCATAGGTGGAGCTTTTGGACGTTGATTCACCTTGAATTACGAGGATCTACCCAATGAACTGGGACGATGTTCCGGATTGGGCACAGGCTGTCGCCCAGAGCCTCATGCGGGCTCTCAAAGAACGGGACCCCTATACTTTCGGCCATTGCAGTCGCGTGGCGCGGAATGCCCGTTTCTTGGCGCGAGCTGCCGGCCTGAACGAGCACGAACAACGAGTCATTGAGTACGCCAGCCTCTTCCACGATCTGGGAAAGCTTGGGATTCCCGATAGTGTTCTACTCAAACCTGGGAGGCTCACTCCCGAGGAGAGGCTCATCATCCAAGAGCATCCCATCAAGAGCGCTGAGATCCTTCAGCCATTGGAGCAGATTCCCTTCTTCCGATCCACTCTTCCAGGAGTTCGCAACCATCATGAGCGGCACGACGGACTGGGTTATCCTGATCGGATCCAAGGCGAAGACATCCCGCTTTCGGCGCGCCTTATTCTGATCGTCGATACCTTCGATGCGATGACCACCACCCGCCCCTACCGCAAAGGGCTCCCTTTCGATGTCGCCTACAAGGAGCTCCGCCAATTCGCGGGCCGGCAATTCGACCGTCATTTAGTCGAAGCCTTTATTCGCTCCCACCCTCACTGGGGCGAGTTCGAGAAAGAAATCACAGAAGAATTCATCATCACCCACAGCAAGAAGAGAGTGGCCTAGGCAGCGTTACGAGGGTGTCCAGCTCTAGGTACTAGACGCAATGCGTCTTAAACCCCGCTTGATTGAGAAACGGCACTATCCTCTGCTCAAAACTGTGTTAGTCTTTATTTACAAAGTAAAGTCTGGAACCTCTGCGACAAAACTATGGAAAGACAGCGGATCTTAATTGTTGAGGACAATGCGGATACTCGACGCTTCCTGGAAGCGATGCTGAGTAAGGAATTCGAAGTGATCTCCGCCGAAAACGGAGTCATCGGCATCGATTACGCAAGGAACAAATCCCCAGATCTGATCCTCTTGGACATCATGCTCCCGATCCTGAGCGGATACGACGCATGCAGTCTTCTCAAAAAAGACGAAAAAACCAAGAGAATCCCCATTATTTTCCTGTCCGCCAAGAACAGCGTGACCGACATTACCCACGGGCTCACCACCGGGGCGGACGACTATATCGCCAAGCCTTTCGACTACAAAGAGCTGGTCGCTCGCATCAAAGCGCGACTCCGCAAAGGGGTTGAATCCGCCGCCCAGCCGCTTCAGATCGGAGATTTGAAGATCGATCCGGCCAATCGGGAGGTCAGTTTCGCAGGCAAGATCGCGCAGCTGACCCTGACGGAGTTCGATATCCTCAGATGCCTGGCGGCCAAAGCCGGCCAGGTCGTCTCCCGGGAGGAAATCCTTAAGGACGTTTGGAAGGATGAATCCGCCAAGACCAATGATCGCACGATCGACGTGCATATCCGGGCGCTGAGGCGAAAGATTCCCGCTCTCACCAAACACATCATTTCGATTTACGGCGTAGGCTATAAGTACGAGAAATGACCCCTCGGGATCAAAGGGCGCCAGGAAGCTCTTCGAAATCCGATTCCGGCGCCGTTTCGCTTGCCAGCTCACGGATCATCGCTCTTTCGGCCTTCTCAGCCAGCTCGATCGACGCTAGCCCCAATCTCATCTGGTTCGTCGGGATTTCGCCCGAGCCGACACGCTTCTGAAGCCAGGACTTGATATCCTCGAGAGAAGCCAGCTCCGAGCGCCCACAGAATTCACCGCGGCGGCTTGCCGAATAAATCTCCTTCGCGATGCGCTCGCGAGAAATCCGGCCGCCCAGGTCATAGTAAAATTGGGAGAGCACTTCACCCGCTCCGGAACCCCGATCCTGCAAATAGCTGCGGCTCTCAAGAATCAGCGAAAATGCCCCGATAATCGGCTCTTTTCCTTCGGCCGCTTCTCCTGCCATCTGCATCAGCGAACTCATGTAGTTCGTGGGACAGCCCAGGCCACTTCCGATTTTCCCATTCGAGCGGATCGCGGGGGTTTCCATCAACTTGCCGTTCAAGCAGTCCAGTGAGGGGCGCTTCGCAGCCGCTTTCCCTTGATTCAGGAAGGCCGGCTTCAGTGCCGCTTCATACCGCCCTTCGCAGGAAGAGGCCTGAGCCATCGAGCTTGCGAACAGAATCCCGGCCGATATCCAGGCTAAAGCGAAAGTTTGGGTCAGGCGCTTCGAACTCATAAAATAACCTCGATGGCCTATTGGATTGCAGAGGCGATGCCACAATGAACTTCATCCAGGGACACGATATATGGCAGCTGAGGCGAATCTTGGAGAATGAGGCTGATCAAACTTGATACAGTTGTCGACGTGACAAAGCTTCTGGAGCTCTGAGAGCACCTAGAAAAAGACTCATGATTTCGCTAACTTCTCATTTCTTGAAACCGAGACGCTCATCGATTGTGACCCGCTTCCCTTCCTGGATCCCGACTGTCACGTTTTTACCCATCCCCAGCGCCTCGTTGACCAGGCGGATGTTATAGGTGCCGGCGGGGATCTTCTCGTCCTCGATCGGAGTCTTCCGCACCCAGGGTTTCCCGTTCACGATCAGGTGCGCCTCCGCGCTCGGAGTGGTGCGAATCGTGAGAAGCCCGAAACGAATAGGCTCAAGCTCAACCTTCATCTCGTATTCCTTCGAGCGCCCCACCTGGTTCGCCTGGATCGTGAAATCCTTTTTCACGCCTCGAAAACCAGGGCGGTCCACGGTGAGCTCGATATGCGAATTCACGCCGACGGAGATCACGGGAGCACGCGGATCCAGCTTCTGCCCGTTCACGACGACCTCGGTCTGGTCTCCTCCCCCTAAGGGAAGGATGTTCAGCTTGAGCACGACCATATCCTGGCGAGGAAAGATCGAGCTCGGAACGCGATCCGTGAAATTCACTTCAAAAGTCCTCTGCTCGCCTTGGGCCAGCATCACTTCCCTGCTGAATCGCCCTTCGCGGCCATCGACCTCGATCTTCACCGGAACCTCCACTGGGAGGCCGTCAAGCGTCGCCGGAAGCTGATTCCCGACCAGAGCGCCGTTCACGTAGATCGAGACATCCGCCGCGTTGACGTTGACGACGACGCTCGGGCTGGTGCTGAACGAAAGCTTGGACCGAATCTGCTCGACAAAACCGGGCATCGGAATGCCGATCTTCGGCCCCAAAGCGGCGACAACCAGTGCCGCGGCAGCCGCACCGGCCGCCCACTTCACCTTCTCTCTGAAGTTCCATGAGCCGCGGGAGATCCCTGAGAACCTCGAGCTCGCGCTTTGCCTGGGAGTACTGGTCCTGCTCCTGCTCGACCGAGTCCCGGGAAGCTGCGCGGGCCCGGTGCTCACTCTCTTTCCGCCGAACTCGTTCTCGATTTCGAGCATGCGCGGCTTCTGAAGAGAGCCGTACTCATTGCTCCCCGTTCCCTTGCTCTTCATCTCGACGATCGTGGTGGTATCCTCTTCTTTGGCGCTCGACGAGGACTTGGACGCCATCGCGACCTGCTCTTGCGCCTTTTGATCCGCCTGGAGCAGCTGCTCCACCCGCTCGTTGAGCCGTTGAATGAGCTTGCGGTCTTCGACGATCTCCGCCTTGAAGAGATCTTTGGCCAGGTAAGAGAGGTCCGCCGGGTTGAAATCAGGATTGAAGCTGTAAATGAACTTGTGAAGCGCCCGTTGCAGCTCGTCCGCTGTCTGGTAGCGCTTGTCCCGATGCTTGGCCAGAGCCTTGAGCACGATATAATCCAGCTCCTTGGGCACCTGCGGATTCAGGACCGAAGGCGGCTTGACATAAGTCGAGCAGCTCTCGATCAGCTTCAGTACGGCGAGGTCGTTCTCGCCCTGGAAAAGCTTCTTTCCGGTCAAAAGCTCCCAAAGCACGGTGCCGAGGGCGAAGATGTCGCAGCGCCCGTCCAGCTGCTCACCCGTGATCTGCTCAGGCGAGAGGTAGCTCGGCTTTCCTTTGATCACGCCCGCCCGGGTGGCCTCGCTATTGGTCGTGGCTTTGGCGATCCCGAAATCGATGACCTTTACGGTGCCTTCGAAGGAGATGAGGATGTTCTGAGGGCTGATATCGCGATGGACGATGTTCAGCGACTCGCCGGTGATCTTATCCCTAAAAGAGTGCGCATAGTGCAGGCCGCTTGCGGCTTGCTCGATGATGTACGCGGCCAGCTCCACCGGGAAGGTGGTCTTGTGCTCATTGAAGCGCTGAATGAACTGGCGAAGGTTCTTCCCGTCCACCAGCTCCATGGCGATGTAGGGCTGGCTCTGCTCTTCTCCGAAGTCGTAGACTTGCACGATATTGGGATGGTTGAATCCCATCGTGACCTTGATCTCGGACTTGAACATGCTGATGAACTCGGCGTTCGCGCCGAAGCCGGACTGGATCCGCTTGATGACGAGGAGGCGTCCCGCATTGTCGATCGTCGCGAACCTGGCACGGTAGATCTCCGCCATGCCCCCTTGCGCGATCTGGTCGAGAAGGAAGTAGCGGCCGAATTTTTTTAAGACTTCCCCCATGCGAGTCCTATCCTCTCATAGGCTTTTCGGCCCTGGGCAAGCAGACTTGAATTTATTCCAGCTGCTTCAAGAGCTTGGGGATAAACCCGTCGAAACCGCCGTTCGAAAGGACTGCGACCACGTCGCCTTTTTTGGCAAAAACCTATACTTCTTAGACGCCTTCGTCGACCGAGGGCATCAGGATCGCCTGGACTCCCAGCGCCCCGATGTCCGCCACCAGCTCCTCGCTCGAGAACTGTTGGTCGGACGAGATCCGCGTTTGATCATAGGGCTTGGCGACGAATACCGCGTCGGCTTCGGCGAAAGCGCTCGCGAACTCTCTTTGAAACACCTTGCGTCTCGAGGTAGCGCTCCTGGGCTCGAAGACCGCGATCAGCCTCCGCCCGGCGTATTTGGCCTTCAAAGCCCGCAACGTCTCACGGACCGCGGTCGGGTGATGAGCGAAGTCGTCGATGACCAAGACGCCCCTCACTTCGCCACGGACCTCCTGCCGACGCTTCACGCCCCTGAACGAGGCGAGCGCCGCCCGGACCGCCGCCGGATCCAATCCCAGCTCGCGGCACTCGATCCACACGGCCAAAGCGTTCAAGACATTGTGCAATCCCGGAATCTGGATCCTGATCTCATCCACGCGTTTTCCTTGATCGAGGATCTCGAACCGGGTCCCTGTTCGGTCATGGTGGACGTTCCCGGGAACGAACCTGGATGCCCGCGATGCCCCTTCGCCGGAGCCGTAGGTCAGGACCGGCACCTTGGCTCTTCGTATCAAGCCATGGATGTTTTCGTAATCAAGGCACGCGATCAGCCTTCCGTCAGGGCGGATCCGGTCAACCAGCCCCTCGAAAGCGCGGACGACCGCCTCCAGGCTCGGGTAGATATCGGCATGGTCGTATTCGACCGAAGTCAAAATCACGTCATTGGGGAGATAGTGGTTGAACTTGGGCACCTTGTCCCAAAACGCGGTATCGTATTCGTCACCCTCGAGCACGAACGGGCGGTTATCCTCGATGCCCGTGACATTGAAGCTGAAGGGCAAATCGTGCGAGACACCCCCGATGAAATAGTTGGGATCCTGCCCGCACGCGTGGAGCACGTGGGCCAGCATGCTCGAAGTGGTTGTTTTTCCGTGCGTCCCCGAGACGACCAGATTGCGCGTTCTCTTCAGCAGCAATCGCTCCATGGCCTCGGGCAAAGAGGAATACGCGAACCCCCCATCGATCGCTGCGCGCGCCTCGGCATTCGTCGCCTGGATCACGTTGCCGATCACCACCAGATCGGGACGAACCGGAAGCTGCGTCAGATTTTTGGCCTCGTAGCCGTTGAAGATAGTCACTCCCGCGTTGCTCAGGACATCGCTCATCGGAGGATAAACGTTCTGGTCGCTCCCCGTGACCTGGATGCCTCGTCTCTTGAGAAAGGTGGCAAACGCCCCCATGAGGGTCCCGCCGACTCCGATCACATGCACTGCCTTGAGCTCATCGAGATTCATGATTCCCTCATGATGACGTGATTCCGACGGAGGAGTCAAACTTCACTTGGCTCGGGCAGCGGTATCGTAACACTCTGGCGGCGCGATACTCTTGCCTATCGAAGGGAGAGATCGGACCTCAGGCTAAGTCAGCCCTAGATCCGTGCGAAGCGCGTCGTGGAAGCGCGGGCGAAAAGCGCGGATCTTGATGTTTTCGCGCGTGGGGTGAACCCGGTTGGAGAGGAGAGTCACCGCGAGCCCCGCGTCGGGATCGATCCAAAGCGAGGTCCCGGTGAAACCCAGATGTCCCACCGATCTCGCTCCGAAGAAGCGTCCTGAAGAAGGCGACTCGCCCGAGGGCGAGTCCCAGCCCAGGGTTCGCTCACAGCCCTTCGGCTCGTCGACTCGAGACCACATCTCGCGCAGCACCGGCTCGGACAAGAAACCGGTCATCAGTTGGCTCGCGAAACGAAGCACGTCTTCCGCGCTTCCGAAGGCTCCCGCGTGCCCGGCGTAACCTCCCATGGCCCAGGTGTTGTCGTCATGGACCTGTCCTTGAAGCACGCCTCCCCTCCAAGGGCAGTCTTCGGTCGCCGCGATTTCGTCATCGATCCCGTCGCTCACGCTCCGGTCGACGAGACGGAAACGAGTCGTTCGCAGCCGCATGGGTTCCCAAACCCACCGCTCCACCGCTTGAGCGAGCGGCAGCTGAAGGATCTCTTCCAGAGCGAATCCCAAAAGCAGGAAGCAGACGTCCGAATAAAGGGCCTGCTGGCCCGGTGGCGCGATAGGCTCCACCGCGCAAACCAGCCGCCGAGCTTGAAGCTGACGAAGAGAGAGCGGGACCGAGGCTAGCTCTGGCCCCTGACAATGGGCACGAA
>CAYNDM010000150.1:2265-7745 GCA_964395265.1 uncultured Bacteriovoracaceae bacterium | reverse complement strand
TCACGTCCTCGGAGAAGGGAACCGCGTTGCCATGGCGCCAATAAGAAGCGTTGAGCTTCACTCGTGTCGTGGGTGCTTCGGCCATAGGCCACAACTTCGCCGCCAGGTTTTTTGTTGTCAAGGGTAGCAGCGGCCTTTAAACCTGGAACACAGGGTAAGAGTCGAAGGATAATGCGCAGAGCCATCTGAAAGGAAGACGATGAAGCAGGCGATCGAACGGACCAGGCTGGAGCAGCTGCTCGAGAAGCGATTCGAGGAGCATCTCGAGGATCTGAAGGCTCTTGTCAGGATCCCGAGCGTCAGCTTCCCCGGATTTCCTGAAAAAGAGGTGCGAAGGAGTGCGGACGCGGTCGCGGAGCTTTTGAAGCGCAGGGGGTTGGAGCGTGTCCGGATCCTCGAGGTGCCGGGAGCCCATCCTTATGTTTACGGGGAGCGACTGAAGGCGCCCGGGGCGCCTACGCTCTTGCTTTACGCCCATCACGACGTGCAGCCGCCCGGACGGGAAGAGCTCTGGGAAACGCCTCCTTTCGAGCCTACACTGAAGGCCGGCCCCGGAGGCGATCGCCTTTACGCCCGGGGTTCCGCCGACGACAAGGCGGGGATCATCGTCCACACTTCGGCCATATCGACTTTTCTGGAGGCCGTGGGCGAGCTTCCAGTGAACGTCAAGGTGGTGATCGAAGGAGAGGAGGAAATCGGAAGCGGCCATCTTCTGCAGTTCCTCAACACCTATCGCAAAGAGCTCGACGCCGATGTTCTCGTGCTGACGGATACCGCTAACCTCGATTGCGGGGTGCCGGCCCTGACGATCGCTCTTCGCGGGCTGATCGGCGTCGAGGTCGAAGTTCGCGCGCTGACCAAGGCCGTGCATTCAGGAATGTGGGGCGGACCGGTGCCGGACCCGGCAATGGCCCTGTCCAAGATGCTCGCCACGCTCGTGGATGAAAACGGGCGGATCGCGGTTCCCGGTATCCTCGAGCAGGTGCGGCCCCTCACCCCGCAGGAAGAGGAGAATATTCTCGCCATTCCTTTCGACGAGAGCGAGTTCCGCAAACAAGTGGGAATGGTGGAGAGCGCAGTGATGCTCAAGGAGGGTCCATCCCCCATCGGGCAGCTCTTTCGCTTCCCCAGCCTGACAGTGAACGCGATCCAGGCGTCCTCGCGGAAACAGGCTGGCAATATCATCAATGACGCCGCCTGGGCCAAAGTCACGATCCGCGCCGTGCCGGATATGGATCCGAAGAGATGCGCTGAGCTGCTCATCGAGCATCTTCGCAAGGTGGCTCCTTGGGGCGTTCAGGTCGACTGCAAGCTCGAGGGATTGGGGAACCCCTGGTCGATCGAGCCCAAGGGCATGGCTTTCGAGGCCGCTGAGGTCGCGATGGAGCGCGGATACGGAAAACGTCCTTATAAGATCGGCTGCGGGGGAAGCATCCCCTTCGTTCAGCCTTTCGCCGAAGCGCTCGGTGGGGTCCCGGCGCTGCTTGTGGGTGTCGAGGATCCTTACACGAACGCCCATGGAGAGAATGAGAGTCTTTTGGTGAGTGATTTGAAAAAAGCATGTTTGAGCCAGATTCATCTCTTTGCCGAGCTGGCCGAGCGATGGGGGAATAAATGACAGGAGTCGAGCAAGCGCTCAGGAGCCAACGCGAGCGTTGGCGCGAGATTTCAGAACGATCCGTGGCGACGCATTCGCGCGATTTCCCGTTCGACACGCCCAAACGCATCCTGCTCTTCGGTTTGGGCAGCAGCCGTTTCGCGGCCAAGTTGACCGGGTACGCGCTCATCCGCGACAAGAGCCGCGCTCGGCTGCCTGTGGTCTCGTGCTCCAGCATGGATATCGGCACCGAGGTCATTCCTGGAAAAGGGGACTGGGCCTTCGCTTTCAGCCATCGCGGCGAAAGCCGGCCCACGCTCGATGCCCTGCAGGCCTGCGAGCGCGCGGGAGCGTTCACGATCCTGGTCTGCGGGCAAGGTGCGAAGAATCGTGAAGCAGCCAAATACGTCCTGGAAACGGTTCCTCAAGAGGCGGCCGAGCCCCATACGGTTTCGGTGACCGGCGCCATCTGCGCGGTGACGAATCTGCTGATGGGCATGAAGGCCTCGGAGGAGTGGGATGCCTTGACCAGCATTGGGGACCCGGATCTGGATTCCGTTCGGAGACGGGTCGGAGCAGGTCCGACGGTCATCATCGGCGAATGGGAGGGCGAATGGGTGGCCCGCGAGGGCGCCTTGAAGTTCATGGAGATGGCGCGCTTGCCCGTGCGGGCGTTCGGAAGCGAGGAGTTTTTCCATGGACCTCGCTTCAGCATCACTCCCGAGGATCGTCTTTGGCATGTTTCGATGCCCAAGGACCCTAGGAACAACGAGATTCAGCCCGCCCATCGGGTGAACGTTTTTGGGGCGACTCCATTGGCCTTCATTCCGGCCTTGGTCGAACTCCAATGGGCGGCCCTCGCAGTAGCGCTGAATCGCGGGGTGGACCCGGATCGGCCCCAGGAAAACCAATAAGTTGACTAAAATAGACAAGAATTTTGATCTAAGTGGCTAATTGCGTTATATTGCGCCCCTCAAATGAGGAGGCATTTATGATGCGAAAATCCAAGCTTTCCTTCTTAGCCCTTTTTCTTGGTCTGTTGACGTCCCTGTCCGCGTGCGGAGTCTCGAAACGGGATAACGCGAAACTGACCAAAATCGACACTGTGAAGGACGCCCAGCAGCCTCCCCCGCAGGGCTTCCAGATCGCCGTCGATGCCGAATCACAGGAAAAGCTCGATGCGCTTCTGACATCGTATCGGGACGCCGAGGCTTTCTCGAGTTTCGATTTGGCATTCATCCGCGGCGAAGTGCTTGAAATCGAGCAGAACGGAGAAAAAGCCGGCGAGACCACCTATGCCACTCGTGAAGTCGTCAGCGCGGAAAAAGACAAGGCAGTTCTTCTTGAGTCCACCCACGTCAACCTTGATGGGATGAACGCGACGAGCGATGGCGAGGTTACGGTTTCGGCCGAAGACTACCCCAGCCTGGCCGAGAAGGCGCTGTTCGATCCGGCCCAGCTCGTCCTCCGATTCGAGTCCCAGGGCTATGTCTCAGGCGAGGCGAAGCTCAGTGATCTCTCGGTCGAGAGCACCTCGTTCAATGGGTTTTCTTCGGATGTCGTGAAGTACCGCCTCAACGGAAAACTCGTCAAAGCGGACGGAAGCTCGACCCAGCTTGACGAGACGGTCACTCAGGTCACGAGCCGCCATTTCCCCGCATGGGTCAATCCTCTTCACGTCAGCCGCGAAACGGGTGACGGTGAAAAGTCGGTCCGCGCGGTGAAGAGCTTCAGCGGGTACAGTTTCGAAGAGGAACTGCCCGAGGTCAGGTAAGGCGAAGCCGGCGATTCGGCTCACTCGCTTTGGAGCGGAAGCAGCGGCCCCAGATCTCTGGTTTGGGAGCCCTTGGAGCCTGGCACTCCCGGTCCGGCTCCGGCTTCCGCTCCTGACGGGCCTTCGAGCTCGGCGCTTGCGGAGTGGTCTCCAGTCAGTCGGGAGACGCTGCTTTCATATCGGCCCAAGTGGGTATTGGCTGTTTCGAAAGCTTCCTGGGCCTTCTTCAGATTCCTTCCGATTTCCTCGAATTTCCTCCCGAAATGCTCGAAGTGCCGGCGAGCCTTGTTCACGTCCTCGATCGTCTTCTCAACTCCTCGGGCCATGTTGTAGTAGTCCTGCGCCATGACCACCGCGCGCAGCCCGATGGCCAACGTATTCGGCGAGACGGGGTAGACCTTCAGCTTGCAGATCTCCTCGAAAAGCGCCCCGTTTCGAATCACCTCGAAATAGATCGTCTCGCTCGGCAGGAAGATCAGGGCCATGTCTGTCGTGCCGTGATCGGGCCGAATGTACTTTTTCGCGACCGAGCGGCATTGTACCTTGATGAACTCGGCGAGCGCCTTGCGAGCGGCTTCGATTCCTTCGGGGTTCTGGGTTTCGAAAAGGGGCAGGATCTGCTCCCGCGGAAACTTGCTGTCGATCGGGAGGATCTGGGTGGCGAGTTTGACGACCGCGTCGACCCGCTCCGTCGAATTCGGAACGATCATGTATTGAAGCTCGAAGGATCCGGCCGGCAGAAAGTCCGCCAGAAGACGCTCCAAGACCTCTTCGCCAAAGCCACCGCGCAAATGAGGCAATTTCAGCAGGCTATTGAGATCCGCAATCGATTGGCCGACCGTGTTCAACGAGGCGAGCTTCAGCTCAGCAGCCTGAAGGTGCTCCTGGACTTTCTCGAAGTGCTTGAAGCCCTCCTTGAGATTCTCGTTCAGCTTGCTTTCGACGTTCTTGCCGATCGATTCGAGCTTAAGGCCGACTTGCTGCTCCAAGGATTGGAATTTGGTTTCAAGGGCTTGAGTGGTTTTCAGCAGCCCGGATTGGAGTTCCTGCCGGTTTTGGCCCATGGTTCGCTCCAGGCGTTCCTGCGACTCCAAGAAGTGCCTGCCCAAACGTTCGGCTATGGTCTCGCGGGTCTCGCTCCCCATTCGGGTGATCCGTTCAGTCAAGTCCAGGAGCGGTTTTTGTAAGAGCTGGGAAAGATGGGTTTGGGATTGTTGCTCCAACCGGGCTCCAAGCCGGGAAATTTGGCTTCGGAGGATAGCGACCACAGCGATGAAGCCTACGGCCACGATTGCGAATAAAATGGCGATGGAAAGGAAATTCAAGGCAGCAACCCCCGGAGATTTAAGAAAGAACTAACACGAGAATCGTTGCCTGACAAATATGGATCGGTGTAAGGTATTTCCACTGAAAAAGCCGTCAGGTCATTAGAGTATCCCAATAGGGTGGAAGCGATGCAAAAGCAGAAGAGTATTCGAGTTTTTGAAAACGATTTCCTGGAACGACTGACCCATGTGCACCCCATTACGCCTTTAGTGCTCTGGTTGCCGGTCATCTCCTGGCTTTTTTACAGGTCTTTCGTCTCTCATGAGCTGAGTTGGCAGGTGGTGTTGAGTTTCGCGGTTTCAGGGTTCGTGTTCTGGACCCTCGCGGAGTACTTGCTTCATCGGTTCGTTTTCCATTTCCAGCCCGAAGGAAAATTCCAGGAACGGATTCAGTTCCTGATCCATGGGCTCCATCATGACGACCCTCAGGATGCGACCCGATTGGTGATGCCACCAGTTCCGGCCATCATTCTCGGAGTCGCCCTTTTCGCCTTGTTTCGAATGCTTCTGGGCCCGGTTTGGGTTGAGCCCTTCTTCGCGGCGTTCCTGGTCGGCTACCTGTGCTACGATTACATCCATTTTTACGTGCACCATTTCAATCCGACGACTCGTTTCGGGAAGATGCTCAAGCAGCATCATATGCTGCACCACTTCGTGACTCACGATGCCCGCTGGGGCGTGAGCTCGCCGATCTGGGACTATTTCTTCGGCACCCTTGAAGAGCACAAGAAAGAGCGTTCGACCGCTTGAGGGCTGCATTGGATCAGCCCCGCATGGCGAGAAG
>CAYNDM010000150.1:0-2255 GCA_964395265.1 uncultured Bacteriovoracaceae bacterium | reverse complement strand
TTTTTCTACGTCGCGGCTCCGTTGCTGATCCCGGTCGCAATGGGCGCGATCTTCGCAGTTCTCTTTTTTCCGTGGCTTGAGGCGTTGGAGCGCCGAAAGGTGCCCAGCTCATTGGCTTCCGCGGCGCTGACGATCGGAATCACCTTGGTGATTCTTTTGCCGGGCGTGGTCCTGGTCTTTCTGGGCGCGAGGGCCGGGGTCGAGCAACTCCGCGCGGTCAAGTCTGCCACACCCTCCGCCGAAGGAGGGGGGGTCTGGGAGAATATTCTCAGCGCGACTTGGGCACAGGATGCGGCTGAGTCCCTGTCCCGCTGGCTTCCGGTGGAGGTCGACGAGGTCCTGGTCGCCGCCGAGGAAATCCTGCGGGGCACGGCTCTGAAGGCAGCGGATCTCCTAGGGGAGTTCTTCGCGCGATTGCCGTCGATGACCATGGGGATGGTGATCATGATCATCAGCATCTTCTTCCTGCTGGTCGATGGCGGGCGCATCGTTGCCTTCGTCCGGAAGAATTCCGTTTTCAAGCAGGACGAGACCGAGCGCCTCATTCATTCGTTCGCTGGCATGTGCCGGTCGGTGATCCTGGCGACCGTGGCCTCTGGATTCGCCCAGTCATTGCTTTTTGGTCTGGCCTGCCTCGCGCTTCGAGTGCCTTCCGCTTCTCTGATCTGGCTCCTGGTTTTCTTGGCCTCTTTCATACCTTTGATCGGTTCGTCGCCCATTACCTTCGGCGTCGCCCTCTATCAGCTTCTTAGCGGCAACAAAACCATCGGACTGGTTCTGCTGGTGGTTGCGGTAATCGTGGGTCTGATCGACAACTTCATCCGTCCGCTCGTCCTCAAAGGCTCCGGCAATCTTCACCCGCTTCTGGCTTTTATCGCCGCTTTCGGTGGCCTTCAGGTTCTGGGTTTCGTCGGGGTGTTCCTGGGTCCCATCCTGGCCGGTCTCTGTGTGTTCACAATCCAGAACATGACCCGGCGCGATTGCCGCCGCCGGGACAGCAGCTGCTCTTTGAGGAGCGGCAGGGTCTGTTGATAGCGGCTCACCCTGTTGCCAGCGGCTCACCCCAGTTGATAACAGCTAATTCTGTTGGCAGCGGCTCACCCCAGTTGCTCTCATGGCTCGATGCTTTCGTACAGGCCCTCCGGCGTCGGAGGTTCTACGCGACCGAGCGCAGGCGCTCCTCGAGATATTCAACCAGGTCCTCAAGTTGTTCGACGGTCATGAGTCGCGTTTCAGCGACGCCGTACCGGGACTGGAGCAATTGCGAGAACTGCGTCTCAGGAAACTGCGCGAGGTAAGGCCGATAGAGACCCATCAGAATGCGATTGAGCTCCTCGCGGGGGCGAGCTTTGCCGGAAGAAGAGGCCTTGGCTTTCGCGCCGCCCTTGCCGGTTGTAAGACCAGGCTTCGCGCCGGCAGCCGGAGTCGGGGGCGAAGCGGCCGCCGCGGCTTCGCTTTCGGGCGAAGGCACGGAGGCGGATTTGTCGATCTTCCTGAGCGCTTGCTCAAAATCCTCGACTTTCCAGCTGCGGTACCGATCACGTGATTCGTTGTAATCGGTCCAGACCGTAGGTGAGTCGTAGAGGTAACGACCGACGCCGAAAAGCATCGCGCAGCGTTTGAGCGCATCCGAATAGGCGGCTTTGGGGTCCCCGCCTTCGCCGACGTTCTCGCGAGCCACGCCCTTCACCGTGATGCGACTGCGGACGTAGACGGTGTCGCCTTTATCGTGTTCGGAGATCACTTCGCAGGCCCATGCAGGATCGACTTCCTCGAGGCGATCCTGGACGTCGGTATGCTGAAGATACAAGACCAGCATGGCGCGCGTGCGGTCCTTGTTGAGCGACTGGACTTTCACTCCCAGTCGATCTTTGGGAAAGGGGCGCCTGAGAACCTTGAGATCCTCGCTCGTGAGCGTGCCTCGCTCGGGCGCTTGCGATGCCTCCGATTGAATAGCCGCCTGGAGCTTCTGACTTCCAGTGGCTTGTGACTTCGTGCTTTTCACTCTGATCTTCCCTTCCTTAAATTTTGGGTTTGTTGAGTGGTCTGTGGGCGATGCCAACCGATATGAACGCAATGATCGGACCATCGTCAAGCGATTGGATTTAGTCGCTTGCCGCCCGCGATTCGGTGCAACTCCTGCACGCTCTTTTTGACGTCAAAGACTAGCCAAGGAGGTTCGGATGAACGCAGTCCACATGGTTGGTCGCGTGCTGCTTGCAGGGATTTTCATCGCAGCGGGCTTCAATAAATTC
>CAYNDM010000149.1:0-7758 GCA_964395265.1 uncultured Bacteriovoracaceae bacterium | reverse complement strand
CTTTATGTCAACGAGCTGATCAGCGCGCTGCTCACCCCTTTGAAAAAGGGGCAACTTCTGCGGCTTCTGACCTGCGAGTTGAGCGATCCGTCGGGGTACGGACGCGTCGTGCGGAAAGGCAAATCAGTCCAGAAAATCGTCGAGCATAAGGATGCCAGCGAGCGCGAGCGCAGGATCCGAGAAGTGGCGATGTCGATTTACACCTTCAATGGAGCTTTCCTGCAAAAGGGGCTTCGTAAGTTGTCGAACAAGAACGCTCAAGGCGAATACTATCTGACGGATCTGGTGGCGCAGGCGAGTCGCTCGTCCAAGGCGATTGAGGTTCTTCAGTGGAGAAATCCCGCCGATCTCGCCGGCATCAATGATCTCTGGCAGCTGGCGGAAGCGAATCGCGTGATGAACGCGCGGATCGTGAAGCGCCATGCGATGAATGGCGTGCGTTTCGTGGATCCTTGGACCACTTATGTCGGAGCTCAGGTCCTGATCGGCGAAGGCACGCTGATCCATCCCGGAGCGATCCTGAGCGGCCGGACCCGCATCGGAGCCGATGTCACCATCGGTCCGGGCTGTGAGCTCAAAGATGCCCAGGTTGAAAGCGGGGCCAACATCAAGACAGGCACGATCGCCGAAAGCTCGATCATCCGGGAGGGAGCGCAGGTCGGTCCTTATGCGCGCCTCCGCCCCGATTCTGATGTCGGCAAAGAAGCCAAGATCGGGAATTTCGTCGAGCTCAAGAACACCCGGGTGGGGGCCAGGACGAGCATCGCGCACTTGTCCTATCTCGGGGACGCCGAGGTCGGCGAGAGGGTGAATATCGGGTGCGGCTTCGTGACCTGCAATTTCGACGGGCGGGTCATTCAGGGCCAAAGGAAACATCGCACAGTGATCGAAGATGACGTATTCTTGGGCAGTGATTGCCAGACTGTGGCTCCCGTGCGAGTCGGGCGCGGGGCCTATGTGGCCTCCGGGTCCACGATCACCGAGGACGTGGGAGCCGACGATCTCGCGATCGCGCGTTCTCGGCAGGTCAACAAACCGGGCTACGCGAAAAAGTTGAGAGGGGATCCGAAGTAAGATGTGCGGAATCGTAGGATACGTAGGTCAGCGCCCAGTCGTGGATGTCCTCTTACGCGGGCTCAAGAGGCTCGAATACCGCGGATATGACTCCGCCGGAGTGGCTTTCTTCAATAACGGCGACCTTGTCATTCGAAAATCCGAGGGGAAGCTCGAGAACGTCGAGAAGCTGGTCAGCGCCGACGAGAAAGCCGTTGGCACCGCCCGCTGCGGGATCGGCCACACCCGCTGGGCCACCCACGGGAAGCCCACGACCCAGAACGCGCACCCACATCATACGGGCCACGTGGTCGTCGTCCACAACGGGATCATCGAGAACTACCAGCAGATCAAGGCCGAGCTGATTTCCCGGGGGCATTCGCCGAAGTCAGAGACCGATAGCGAGCTTTTCGGGTTCCTGGTCCTCGAGGAAATGGAAAATGACTCCAACCTGATCGAGGGTGTGCGCAAGGCGTTTTTGAAGCTCGAGGGCCAATGCAGCGTCGTCGTGATGTCCGAGAAAGAACCAGGAGTGATCGTCGGCGTCCGCAACGGCTCGCCGCTTGCTGTCGCGAAAGATCCCCAGGGAGGCGCGATCTTCGCCAGCGACGCGCAGCCCATTCTGGAATATTCCCGCGAGGTCGTGTTCCTGGAGAATGGAGACCTTGCGGTGGGCACCGACCAGGGCCTGGAGTTCCATGATCTCCAGAGCGGCAAGCGGGTCGAACGCAAGTTCGTAAAGCTGGATTGGTCGCCTGATACCTTGGATAAGCAGGGCTTTCCACACTACATGCTCAAGGAGATCTACGAGCAGCCTTCCGTCATGATCGATACTTTGAACGGGATCCTGGATCGCGAGCACGCTGATCCCTTCCCGCTCGCCAAGCAGCCGGGCGTAGAACTCCTCCGCAACGCGAAGGAAATCGTTCTCATCGCCTGCGGGACCTCCTGGCATGCGGCCCTGATGGGCAAATACTGGCTCGAGCGGTATGCGCGGATCAGCGTCAAGGTCGAGCTCGCGAGCGAGTTTCGTTACCGCCGGCCCGTCATGAATCCTGGGGCGGTTGTCGTCGGCATCACCCAATCGGGCGAGACGGCGGACACGCTCGCGGTCATTCGGGACGTGCGAAAGCAGGGGATTCCCACGATCGGGGTCACGAACGTTCGTGGCAGCACGATCTCTCGCGAGGCGGACGCGGTGTTTTTCACCTGCGCGGGCCCCGAGATCGGCGTCGCGGCGACCAAGACCTTCACAGCTCAGATGCTGGTCCTGTTGCTGTGGGCGGGATACCTGGGCATCGAGCGCAAGGCATCCAATATGGATGGCGCCTTCCAGGACTTGATCCGTTTGCCGCATCTGATGAAGGATTTTCTCGATCCTGAAAGCGAGTTGATCAAAGCGGTGCAGGGCGCGGCGGGCGAGCTTTTCCCGCTGAAAGGCTTCTTCTTCATCGGAAGAGGATACTCGTTTCCGCTCGCTCTCGAGGGCGCCCTCAAGCTCAAGGAAATCGCTTACGTGCATGCCGAAGGTTACGCGGCAGGCGAGCTGAAGCATGGCCCGATCGCCATGATCGACGAGAGCATGGCTGTCGTCGTGCTCGCGCCTCGCGATACCTGGCGCGACAAGACAGTCTCGAATCTCGAGGAAGTGAAGGCGCGCGGAGCCAGGGTTCTGGGAATTGGAGCGGGGGCGGATCATGCGCTCAAGAGCTTGTGCGACCATTGGGTTCCGCTTCCGGATTCAGTTCGTGGGATGGATGAGGCGCTCCTTCCTTTTCTGGTCACTCCAGTCGTGCAGCTGCTGAGCTACGAGCTGGCCGTGATGAAAGGCACCGACGTGGACAAGCCTCGCAACCTCGCAAAAAGCGTGACGGTGGAATGAGGCGTTCATGATCAGCGCCATCGTGGTTGGTGTCAGTGCCGCCTTGATCGTGCTTCTGCCTCAGTGGCTGAGAGATTGGATGCCGCGGGTGAGCTGGCATGAGCCCGCTCTCGTGCTTGTCGTCGGCCTGATCGCCGCTCTTTTGCAAAGAGCCTACCTGAGCCGGATTCCCGGCAATCCTTCTTACGACGGAAGCGCGGATGTCTATGTTCATATCCCCTGGCCGGCGGAGCAGGATCCGCCGGGGCGCTGGGCGGGGCGAGGACTGATCTCTTTCCTGCTCGCTTTGATTGGAGCCACCGCAGGGCCTGAGGGTGCCGCGACCGAGCTGACCCATGCGGCCAGCCTCAAGGCGCGTCCCCGGTCGGCGCGATGGTTCGAGCGGAGACGCCGCACCGACGCTGCCTGTGCCATCGCGGCCGCCGTGAGCGCGGCATTTGGGGCTCCGTTCGCTGGCCTGATTCTCTCGGTGGAGCTTGGCCTTGGGGGCGCGACGATCTCGGTGGCACTCGCCAGCTTGAGCGCTTATTGGCTGGTGCAGTCCACGGGAGTGCTTGGCTTCGATGTAGGGCGGGCGTTGCACTCGACTTATCCGGATGCCTGGCGTGAATGGGCAGCGATCCTTGCGATCGCGGTCCTGGGCGGGATCGCTTCAGTCGCTTACTCCAGGCTGGTTCGCTATTTTCAGGACAACCTGGCCGGGCTGTCGAAAGGGGTCGATTGGCTCAGGATCGCGGGAGGATCTTTGCTTCTCGCGCTGACCTACTGGGTATTCCCTGAGGTCCAAGGACGTTCGCCGGCCGTCCTCGAGAATGTCCTGCTCGGGCACAAGGAGCTTTCGGAGATCGGGCTTCTTTTCTTCACGCAACTGGTCTCGCTCGCTCTGATCGTGAGCGCTTTCGGAACGGTTGGGATCCTCTGGCCGCTTTTCGCCCTGGGTGGGTATTTCGGCGCGTTCGTGGATCATGGGATCCTGCAAGGCATTCCAGGCTTCGGAGTCATGGCCGGGCTGGTGGGAGCATCGGCCTTTTTCGGAGGAGCGCTCGGGGTCCCGCTCACCGGCGCGATCCTGGCTCTGGAGATGACCGGGAACATCAGCGTTCTGATTCCCTGCCTGATCGGAGGATTCGCGGCACGGGGGCTGAACCGGCTTCTCCGCGGACAGACTTTGATCAACCGCGATCTCCAAGCCAGAGGTTTGAGCGTCATGGAGGGCCGCGCAGGAGACGTGTTGTCCAAGATTCGCGCTTCGGATGCGATGGTGACGGACTTTGAAACCGCGAATGAGCGGGAGACGGTCAAAGATCTTTATCCTCGCATGATTCACTCGAACTATCCCTTTCTCCCCGTGGTCAACGATGCCGGTAAGTATGTGGGACTGCTTTCGGCCGACATGGTCCAGGAGGGATGGGAAGCGCAGGATCCTCTGGCTTCGAACGCTCCGCTTTCGGGATTGCTCGAGGCCAAGGATCTGCTCTACCGCGCTCGGACGAAGACTCCGACTTTGAAAGTTGGAGACCCTCTCTCTGCGGCGACCCGGCTTTTCGAGCAGCTGCCTTGCCTTCCAGTCCTGGCGGACGACGGCACGGTGAAGGGCTTGCTGATGGTGTACGCCGTGAGGCTGGCATACGAACGCGAAGTGGCTCGGCTGTCCCATCGCCCAAGCCGGTTCTCCAATAGTCTCTGAGGAGCGGCTGACCAGGGGCTCGTTTTCTGAGCTTTCTGAACTCCTGGTTCGCTTCTAGTTCGGAGCGCCTAGGTTTCTTCTTTTGCGGCTGTTTCCTGCATCGACGAGATGCTGTTCGATTCGCCCAGTCCGTGCTTGACAAGCAGATCATCCGTATTGCGAAGCCGGGCGACCAGTTCCAGGATGATGGATTGAAACCAGGACGGGCATTGCTTCATCTGCCCGCGCAGCGCGCTCGCGCTGACTTTCCGGATCACCACGTCGGTCAAGGCTACCGCAGTCGCCGAACGAGGCCGCCCGTCGAACCCGGAGATTTCTCCGAAGACGCGTCCTTCTTCGATGACCGCCAGCTGAAACTGATCCGGCTTCTCGTAGTTGCGATAAATGCCGACTTGGCCTTTTTTCAGGACGAAGAAAACCCCGCTTTCCTGTCCCTCGACGAAGATCACGGTCCCTTTGGGGTAGTTGACTTCGGGGGTGTCGATTCCCTTGAGCACTTTTTGCATCGGCTGTTCCTTTGTTTGAGATGATTCTGCCTCAATCCGTGCGAGTCACAACCGGATTTTCGAAGACCCTGGCCCAGGCTTGCCCCGCCAGCGTTTGAAGTGTAAACCAGCTGAGTGATTGACTTCGAATCCGCTCCGTCGTCCTTCTCCGGGTCGCCCGGTCGGTCCACGCCTTTTTCCCGATCGGCTGATGATCCGGTACCTGCGTATATTGACGCACTGAATCCAAAGCAACGTGAGGCCGCACTCATCACCGAGGGCCCGTTGATCGTTTTGGCCGGAGCAGGGTCCGGAAAGACCAAGATGCTGACGGCCAGGATCGCCTATCTGATGGACGGGCTCGGAGTCTCGGGACCCCAGATCCTGGCAGTGACGTTCACGAATAAAGCCGCTGGCGAGATGCGAGAGCGCGTCGAGCGCTTTCTCGAAAATAGCGGCGTGCTTGGAGCCCCAGAGATCGGGACCTTCCACGCCATCTGCATGCGCGTTCTCCGGCGCGAGATGCCGCGAACCCCGTTCACCAAACCTTTCGTCATCTATGACGATTCCGATCAGCTGAGCCTGATCAAGGCAGTGACTGCGAAACTCGGATTGGACGACAAAGCCTTCAATCCGAAGGGATTCCAGGCCGCGATCAACCGGGCCAAGTGCGACGCCATCGAGCCGCAGGACATGAGCCCGTCGCCGCACAATCTTTTCGAGCGCCATCTGAAGAGAGTCTACGAGCAATACCAAAGAGACCTTTTCGCGAATAATGCCCTCGATTTCGGCGAGATCATCTGCCTGACCTACCGCCTTTTGAGAGATCATCCCGATATTCGGGCGAAATATCAGCAGCGCTTTCGTTACATCCACGTCGACGAGTACCAGGATACCAATCGCGCGCAGTACCTGCTTCTTTCCATGCTCGCCAAGGAGGAGTTCGGCGGGCATCAGAACATCTGCGTGGTCGGCGACGAAGATCAGTCGATCTACAAGTGGCGGGGAGCCGACATCCGCAACATCCTGGACTTCGAGACCGATTACCCTGGAGCGCAGGTGGTGAAGCTCGAGCAGAACTATCGCTCCACGAAATGCATCATCACGGCCGCGAGCCAGGTGATCCGGAACAACAGGGAGCGCAAGGACAAGAACCTGTGGACCGACAACGAGCAAGGCCTGCCGATCGTGCGCGCGCAACTCCCCGACGAGCGCGCCGAAGCCGAGATGGTCGTATCCGAGATCAAGCGCCTGGCGTCGCACGAGGAGAGGGCCTACAACGATTTCGCCATCTTTTACCGCACACATGCGCAGAGCCGCCAATTCGAGGATATTCTCAGGCGCGAGAAGATCCCGTACCAGATTGTCGGAGGGTTGCGGTTCTACGATCGAAAAGAGATCAAGGACATCTTGGCGTATTTCAAAGCAGTGATGAACCCGGCCGATTCCATCAGCTTGAAGCGGATCATCAACACGCCCGCGCGGGGTATTGGCAAGACGACGCTGGACAAGCTCGAGGATCTTCACGTCACCATGCAGGTTTCGGGTCAACCCGACTCGACCTACTGGGACGCATTGAAACGAGCCGCGCGCGATCCGTCGATCACGTCCGGGGCGACGGCCAAGAAGCTCCATGGCTTCGTTACCCTCATGGAGCGGCTGATCGAGGAGCAACCCAAGCTTCTGCTTTCGGAACTGTATCACCTGATCCTGGATGAGACCGGGTATGTTCGGGAGCTCAAGCGCGAGGGAACCGACGAGGCCCTGGTGCGCGTCGAGAACCTGGAGGAGTTCGATTCGATTCTCCAGGAATTCGAAGAAGACCTCTTCGACAAGCTTCCCGAGAGCGAGCACGCTTCAGCGAAACCGGATCTGCTCGCGCTTTTCATCGAGCAGTCCTCTTTGAACTCCGAAGTTGAGACGGGCGAAGCGGTGCAGAGCGCGATCAAGCTGATGACCTTGCATTCCTCGAAAGGGCTGGAGTTCCCCGTTGTTTTCATGAGCGGCATGGAGGAGGGGCTTTTCCCTTCCGTGAAAGCCTGGGAAGAGGCCTCTGACGAGGAGATCGAAGAGGAGCGGAGGCTTTGCTACGTGGGGATGACCCGTGCTCGCGAGTGCCTGTATCTCCTGCATGTAGTGGTCCGGCGGATCTGGGGCAACGTAAGCTATCAGGAGCCGGCCCGGTTTCTCGCGGAGATCCCGGAGTCCCTGGTCGAAGTCCGTGACTTCTCATATGGCAGCGGAGCCGCGCGGTTCCGGACGGGGTCCTCACGCCATCACGGTTACGGGCGAGGCGGAGGATCGGAGTTGTCTTACGACGACGTGGCGGCGCCCGCTCCCAAGGTCGCGAGCGAGTACTCCCAGCTTTCTGACGACGAGAGCCTGATCGGGCACAGGCTCAATCATCCCGAGTACGGCCCGGGGACGATCGTGGCCGCGGATGGTTCCGGGCAGGAACAGAAGATCACAGTCGAGTTCAAGGGTCGCGATCGGCGCAAGTTCGTGTTCAAATACGTTCGTGCTTTTGTTGAATAGGGGGCAGGATGGCGGAAGTGAATGAGGCTCTGACCCGTAAGATGGCTGATCTGGCCCGGTTGGAGCTTTCAGATGAAGAAGTCCGCGTGTTTACCGGACAACTTGCAGGCATATTG
>CAYNDM010000148.1:1081-7783 GCA_964395265.1 uncultured Bacteriovoracaceae bacterium | reverse complement strand
GTCTCATGCTCTTATGAGCATGAATCTTAAACCGCGAGCGCGCGAAAAACCAACCGCCGATTTGAATGGCCGGTCACTTATTTCGAATCATTTCCCTGTGCGGGCGCGCGGATTCTCAAGTCTTACCGCCAAGGCTTAGCGTGTGGCGGCTTGCCCTGCGGCGCCGGGGTTGCTCAGGGTCTCCATGAGCGAGACAGGGCGATTGGCAAGCAGGTCGTTATCCACAGGGGGGTTGCCGCCGTTTCGCAGCGCCAAGAGAGCCGAGTAGGCGTTCACCCGTCCGCCGGTCGCGACCTTTCCCGCCAAAGCGGGGACACGGTCGGCGGATTTCATGATGATCTCCTTGAGCTGCACGGGGGTAAGCTTTGGATTCTGGGAGAGCAGCATGGCCGCGAGCCCCGAGACGAACGCGGTCGCCTGGGAAGTCCCCGACATGTAGCCGAAGCGGCCGTTCGGGAGCGTGCTGTAGATGTTCTCTCCAGGCGCTGCCACATCGACCTTGTTCTTGCCCCAGTTCGAGGACTTCAGCAGGTTGTTGTTGATATCGGTAGCGGCTACCGAAATGATGTTCGTGAGCCTGTAGGCCGAAGGATAGTAGTAGTTTTCGACCAGGTCCGTGTCCTGGCGCTCGTTACCGGCCGCCGCGACGAAAAGCACTCCTGCCGCTTCCGCCTTCTTGATGGCCAGGTACTCTTCTTCGGAGAACTCCGGGCCGCCGCCGCTGTAATTGATGACCCGGGCTCCGTTCTGCACGGCGTAGTTGATCGCTCTCACCGTGTTCTTGAGATTGACCGAGCCTGGGTTCGCATCCGAGTAATACTTCACGGGCATGATCTGCACTCGATGGACGACGCCGGCAACGCCGGTTTTCGGATCAGCAATGGCTCCGATGATTCCCGCCACGTGGGTTCCGTGCCCGTGATCATCCCTCGGGTTGGGGGAGTTCGTGACGAAGTTCCATCCAAAGATGTGCTTATCCTTGGCTTTGGGGTCGCGCCAGATATTGGCTTTCAGATTCTTGTGATCGGGATCGATCCCGGTATCGATCACGGCGACGATGATCTCGTGCTTGCCTTTTTCGATTGTCCAGGCGTCTACCGCGTTGATGTGGGACTTGGCTTGGTTGTTGATCAGTCCCCAGTTCTTGAAGGTCGGGATCGCCGCCGCGCTCCTGTCCACTCCGGTCGGGGGCGCAAAGCCTGAGAGCAGGACTATTGCCAGTGCTGATGGGATCAAAGAGTCGAAAAATCTGAGAACTGAGCGACGCATTTCTTAACCGCCTTTTACCGCTTCCACTGAGGGCACCAAGCATTGCCCGGATTCGCCTTCCGGGGGGCCCTTCACGGAGGGCGTATAGAGCAAGGGGCGTGCCTCGCCGGGCCACCGCTGAAGAGAAAGTGGGTCCGTAATATTTAAATAAAAGCGATGAGTTAGAGGTCTGCTGGAATGGGAGGTGTAGTGCGAAATGACACCATGCTGTCGATAGTTTGGACAGGCGCAAATGCCCTGAAAGGGCTCATCTCCTAGGCAATTTTAGCCGATGAGCCCCTCATATGAGGCTAAGGCTTCTCAGCGCGCTGAGTTTTCTGATTCTCTGCTCCGGAATGGCTGTGAGCTCCCATTCCGAAGTCAGCCCAATTCAGGATGCCCTGAATGTTCTCAGCCGGTCCCACTCGGGGCAGGAGCTTTTGATGCGCGCGCAGAAGCTCTGGAAGCTGGAGTCCCGAGAGGCGCTGAGCGAGAAATTCGCCTGGGGCGAGGTTTCGCGCACAGACGCGGTGTTGACGAGGAATTTCGACCCGGAGACCGGCAAGGAAACGCGCCGGCGGGAAGTCACGATCTACATCAGAAAAGGCCAAGGGCTTGAAGACCTGGTCCTGGATATCGCGCACGAACTGACACACGCGATCCACGAGCCCTCATGGGATCCTTACGATCCCCATCTGAGCGCGTCCCGCTATATGTGGGCGTCGCTTGAGGGGCAGGGAGGGGAAGTGGACGCCCTGGTCTCGGAGTGCAAAGTCGCCCTCGAGCTTTTGGTTCAGTTAGGTCCCTCCGCGTCCCGTTGCCTTCGCTACCGGGAGGGGGCGACTCCTGGGATTTCACGCGAGAAGGTAAGAGAGGATTTTTATCGGGTGGGGCAGTGGCTCTCTGAGATCCTAGCCAAGCTGGGGCCGGATGCGCGTTTTTTCCCGAAGCTTTCTCCCGATGCGCCTCAGCTTTTTTCCTCTACCGGGCAAGCTCCCTACCCATTGGCGCTGCTCCGCGAATTCGAAGAGCTGAACCGATCCGCCTGCGAAAACAGCCGCAAGCGACTTGACGCGATCGTGGGCCGTTCGATCGCTTCCCAGGCTTCCGCGCAGCGCGATCTCACTCTGCGCTTTCTGAAACATCGCTGTCACTGATCACCTTCCGCCGACCGTGTCACCGATCGGGCCAAGGGGTATGTGCCTTGCACTTTCATGATGCAACTTAGTTTCGGAGGTGAATAGCGATGGGGATTATTGGATGGATCGTCTTTGGTTTTATCGTCGGTTTGATCGCACGGGCCATCATGCCTGGGAAGTATCGAATGGGTCTGATCGCGACTACGATTCTTGGCGTGGGTGGCGCGCTTCTGGCCGGCTGGCTTGGATCGGCATTAGGGTGGTACGAACCCAACGAAGGAGCGGGCTTCATCGCAGCCACGGTCGGCGCGATCATCGTGCTGTTTGGCTACAATCGAATCGTAGCGCGACGCTCCTCGAAGAGCGTCACTGATAGCACGCGTAGAGCGGCATAGTTCAGCTCACGGAGAAGCCGACCCATGCCGCGGCTTCTCCGTATTTTTCCCCGGAGCTGCCCGCTACCGTCGAGAAAGTCGATGGTGAGCTTCTGGAACTCTGCGTTTTCAAGCGAACGCTGGGCAGCAGGCCGTCAAAAGGTTGATTTTGGGAGTTTTTCTGAGTTGACGAGGCGGGCAAATCGCTTTTTTGGAGTCGTCGATGGGGCGAGCAAAGCGACTTCTTCGTACCGACAATATCGTGCCTTGGCTATGCCAGGATTCGTCTTTCTACGATTGTGGCTTTTCATGTCGGACACATCTGAGTAGCATCTGATATTCATCCAAGGAGGATTGAATCATGAGCACGAACGCGAAATGGCAGGCTTGGGTTTGGGTCAAGTGGAAGCCGGGGACCCCGTCGACCGCATGGGAGTCCTGGAAAGGGCACAACCAGATCAAGAGCGCATGGTCGACATTAGGGGACTGGGACTGCGCTCTTTGGTTGGATGTCGGCACTCCCGATCAGCTCGAGGAGTTCGTCTGGAAGAATATTCGAAAGAACGAGTGGGTTCAGGACACCAAGACGACTTGGGCCAAGCAGTGGTGGTAACGGTCGAATTGATTTTGCGCTGAGTTCATCTTGCTGCGCTCTGGACGTCCGCGCGGTTGTCCAGAGCGTTTTTTGCCTTTATTCTGTCGCTGCAATCCGGTACGAGCATACGACTATGGCAAAAACAATCTCCCAATTCATGAAGCATCATTACCGTCACTTCAACGCTGCAGCCATGATGGACGCGGCCGAAGCCTATCGCGCGCATCTGGACAAAGGCGGCAAAATGCTGGTCACTCTGGCGGGAGCCATGAGTACCGCCGAGCTGGGCCTGTCGCTCGCCGAGATGATCCGCCAAGGCAAGGTTCACGCGATTTCCTGCACGGGCGCCAACCTTGAAGAGGATCTCTTCAATCTCGTGGCTCACAATCATTACCGTCGCATCCCCCATTATCGGGACTTGACTGCGGCCGATGAAGAAGCGCTTCTGGCCGAGCATTTGAATCGCGTGACCGATACTTGCATCCCCGAGGAAGAAGCGATTCGCTGCATCGAGCGCGTAATCATCGAAGATTGGACTCGTGCTTCGAAACAAGGCGAAAGCTATTTCCCGCACGAGTACCTTTTCAAGATCATTCGCGAAAAGAAACTCGAAAAAAGCTATCAGATCGATCCGAAAGACAGCTGGCTCGTGGCGGCTGCCGAGAAGAATCTCCCCATGGTCGTGCCTGGCTGGGAGGATTCCACGCTCGGGAATATTTTCGCTGCCCGTTGCATGGAGGAGAAGATCAGTACTCGCGCCATGCGTAGCGGCATCGAGTATATGATGTCCTTCGCCAAGTGGTATGAGAGCGAGTGTCGCAAGAGCTCGATCGGTTTCTTCCAGATCGGTGGGGGCATCGCGGGTGACTTCCCGATCTGCGCGGTGCCGATGCTGAATCAGGACCTCGAGAAGGACGTTCCTTACTGGGGCTACTTCTGCCAGATCAGCGACTCGACGACGAGCTATGGCTCGTATTCCGGCGCGGTCCCGAACGAGAAGATCACCTGGGGTAAGCTCCGCGGCGACACCCCGAAGTTCATCATCGAATCAGACGCCACGATCGTGGCTCCGTTGATGTTTGCTTACGTCCTCGGGCAATAGTCCAAAAAGGCTGAGCTTAGAATTCCGTGGGAGAGGGCTTCAGGAGAAATCTTGGGCCCTCTTCGCGAATTTCGGGTCAGCGGCTCTTCTTGGAGCGGTACTCGCAGTGGGCATAGACGACGTGCTTGTGCTGGATGGGCTTGAAGGCCAGCTTTGAGACAGCCTGATCCTGGATCGATTCGAGCTTTTCTTCATGGAACTCGATGATGGCGCTGCAATCAAGACAGACGATGTGATCATGGTGCTCGCTGCGATCGAGCTCGTAAATGGTCTGGCCGCTCGGGTCATTGAGGCTTTCGCGTAGGATCCCCGCTTCCACCAGCAGAGGCAGCGTTCGATACACTGTCGCAGCGCCAATAGTCGGGTGCGCCGCTTGGACTTTCTTCACCAGATCGGATCCGGTAAAATGCTGGGTCTCGGTCAAGATGACGTCAATGATCCGATTGCGGGCTTCGCTATGTCGCATTTCTTTTTCGGCTTGGTACGTCTCAAGGCGCTTCCAGACGACCTGCTGCTCATGCGAGTCGGGCTCTGCCTCATGGCTCCGAGGAGCGGGGCGCCCACAGGGAAATTGAGTGTTCTTGCTGCTCATCGTCTTTGTTCTGCCCGATCAAGGGTCTGAAGTAAACAGGCGAGCCGATCAAGATTTTTCGAAAATGATCTTGAGAGTCGTTATCAATAAGGATAGCGTGATTCTATGCGCAGAGAAACTTCTCGTCAGCGGGGCCCAACTCAGCTCTACACCGAGGCGGATGTGGCTGGCTGCATTCTTGAGTTGCATCAGGAAGGCTCGGTTCGGGTGCTTTTGGGCGGCGAGTCGGTCTGGCTGACTCGCCAGGCATTCCTGTCGTGGGTTGGGAATTTGGCCCAGATCGCCTCCCAGCTCCTCGATGAGCCCAGACCTTGTTCTGGCGCTATTCGAGATGAGTCCCGTTTCTCATCAAAAAGGGCGGAGAGTCGTATTCACGGTGAGGGTGAGGAAAGAATGTAAGTCAGGACGCCGCCTGAAAGATGGCCGACGCCCGACTCATTTGAAATGGGATGATCTACTTTGAAGAGGGCGGCTGTTTCCCTCTTTTCGGTTTGGAGTCAAACTTCTTGTAATCGCCTTGATGTTTGAAAGAATTCATCTCGCAAGTGATACCGGTTCGGAAGTTATAGATGTAGGTACCCACTGCCACGAACTCCCCCGAGAGCAGCTCACCACGAGGAGCACCCGGATCTGGTACAAGGGCCTCGAAATTAGCGACGAATATCGCCACTTGGTCGTCCTGGTATAGACGAGCTTCGTGAGTGCCCAGATCAGTGTAGGAGTACTTCGTAATTTTCTCGACGTACGGCCCTTCAAGCTTCTTGTCTTCAAGCTTCTTGAGTGCGGCGGTCACACAGGTTTCTAAAGAACGGCCACCCGCCATCGCCTGACTAAATGAGACAAACAATACTGCACAGATTGAGAGCAGTTTCATCATAATCGATACCTCCGATTTGACTTAGTGCCCTATCTCAAGGCCTTGAGGGAGACAATCATTTTTTGATGCGGTGTGAGATTTTTGAACCCCGAGTCTGGGGCAGAAGGAGAAGATTCTCGTCGCCTCCGGCGTCGGAGGTGTCACCCCGATGTGACGGGGAAGTTCCTTTTCTGAACGACTGAATCGGGGTGTCTGCGCAGTGCGGGTGGGGTGGGGATTTACGCTACGAAATTAAACACCGCAAAATCGCTCTGTCCCCTCTTTTGGAGAAGAGCCGAAATCAACCGGTGCGAGAACCGGAACACCCGCGATCTCCGCATGCCCCATCTCATGGGGAAGTGCCGATTTGGAATCAGAAAGGATTTAACAATAGATTTGGATTTGGTGCGAGGAGAGGGACTCGAACCCTCACGCCGAAGCATACGCCCCTCAAACGTACGTGTCTACCAGTTCCACCATCCTCGCACATGAGATCGGTTGGTTGAGAGGGTGATCCGAAAACTAGCGAGTCAGAATCTAAATCGCAAGTAGAAAAAGCGAGCGACTTGGAGCGCGCATCGTCACGTCCAAGTCGATCAAAACTCAAAACGGAGACCGAAGTGCAGGGATGCTCCGCTGAAGGAAATGAGGTCATCCGAGGCTTGGAGCGCGCGAAATTCAGCCAACAAGTAGGTCCGCGAGACTCCCGAAGCCAGGAACCCCTCGGCGGCAGCGGAGGGTTCGAGGGGATTCAGGAGGAGCATCAGCCCCCCGAAAGGACCTGTGACCATCAAGG
>CAYNDM010000148.1:0-1071 GCA_964395265.1 uncultured Bacteriovoracaceae bacterium | reverse complement strand
CCGTTGTCGCCGGTCGCGAGCGGATAGCGAAGGCCCGAGACCTCAAGACCCACGATCGGAACCAGGATCTGCTCACGAAAATAGCGCGCCTGATAGCTGACGCGCCCGCCAGCCGACCAGATCCCGAAAAATGAACGGCTCACGTCTTGATTGACCGAAAACTTTCCGGTGTGTGTGACCGGATAAAGGGTCAGTGCCGGGCCGATTCCGAAGACTCCGAGGCGCTGTAAGAAGCGAGGCTGATACTCCCACTGGAGCGAAAGCGCCCTGACATTAAAGTCCTCCATGTCGGAGATCGCGGGAGAAGAGCCTAATGCTTTGAGCGAGGTACTGAGCTCAAAGGCCCATTCAGGGGAGTGGAGCTTGTAAGTTTCAACCCCGAAGTCCTTTGAGACGCTGGCAGTGGAGCTGCTTGAAGGCGAGTTCGGCGCCGTATCCTGGGCCACATCTTCGAGAACGGCATCAAAGGGTTCGGCTTCTTCTTTCGAGAACTCTGACTCCGACGGATCAATCTCAGGGAGCGCGAGCTCAGAGTCCTCGAGCGGAGGGTCCGAAGTTTCGGGAAAAGGTGCGCTAGAGACCACAGGATCCTCGAGAGAGGGGAGGGTGCCGAACGGATCGCTGAGTCCATCGGGATTGGCTGGCGTAGCCAATCCCTCGTCTGGCAGCATTTCTGGCGCCGGAAGCTCCATGGGAAGAGTCGGTGGCGTATCGGTCTTCGTGGCTTCCTGAGCCAATGCGAAAAGCGGAAGTGAGAGGGTGAGTAGGAACGCCCCTCGAATGGGGGAAAGGCGCAGAAGATGCGCGCGCGGTCTCGGACGGGCAGAAGCCGGTGCCATACCTAAGCGATTCTCTCAGCTCTCCGATGCGCCAGCAAGCAGAGACTCGTAAAGCTTAGGTTCGTATATCCTTCAGCGCCATTGTTTTGCCGTCGCAATGTGATTCAAGCAAAAACTAGACAAGCTGACGCCACATTTACTCGACTTCGCCCGCGAGGGGCCCGAGCTCCTACTTGTGAACTTTGAACTCGCCTCGCTCCAGTCGCTCATAATAGCGCTTAGTTTCTGCTCG
>CAYNDM010000147.1:3302-7795 GCA_964395265.1 uncultured Bacteriovoracaceae bacterium | reverse complement strand
ACGTAAAACTTGCCCGCGGTGCTTTCGAAGGGGACCACCATGACCGGGCTGCGGCTCAGGTGGGCCGTTTCGATCTTCGCGCCGCGAATCACGCTGGGAATGGCCTTCTGGATGTCGTAGCCCCGCTCATTCAAGACGATCTTGGCTTGACCGAAGATGATGTTGAGCAGTTCGGCCGCTCCGTCCTGCAGATCGGGCGTGATTGTCTCGAAATTCTCCCCGAGCATGTTGCTCATGATCTGGAGAAACACGGGTTCGGGAAAGCAGATAGTGATGGTCCCAGAGAAGTCGGAGCAGGTGAGTCCGATCACTCCCGCGATGCTGATATCCTGCAGCGGCTCGTAAGGCTTGCCCTTGAGGAATGGCTTGCCGGGCTTGGCCTCGACCGAGCACTGAACCTTGAGCGTGTTGATCGTGCCGTCGAGAAACGGCCGGAAGAATGAAACGTCGACTTTGGTGGACATCAGGCACTCATTTTCTTGTAAGCGGCTTCGAGTTTTTCTTTCAGCGATTCGGCGGTGAACGGCTTGACGACGTAGTTGCTGACGCCGGCCTTGATCGCCTCGACTACCTGGTGCTGCTCGGCTTCGGCGGTGACGAGGACGAAGGGAAGCTTCACGAAGCGCGAGTCAGCGCGCACTCTCTTGAGCAGGTCCAGACCGGTCGTATTCGGCATGTTCCAATCCGAGATGATCAGGCCAAAAGGGGGGTTGGCCGAATTGATGGCCTCCCATCCCTGCGCCCCGTCGGACGCCTCAGTGATGTCGGTGAAGCCCAGTTCCTTGCAGATCTTCGAAACCAGCTTTCTCATGGTCATCATGTCGTCGATGACAAGAATACGCGTCTTTGGATCAAACATTGAGTCGGTCTCCTTGAAATGGATAGTAAGATGATAGCTCGCAATTCGACGGATGGAACAGGGAATTGGCGAGTCCCGCGTCGACAACGGGAGACAGAGTCGCCATGAACTGATTTGGATCAGTGCTCTTTCTGGCTGGCGTCATGAGATTAAATTCAGACGACATTCGATTGACGAGAGACTGCCCTCAGCTCGATGGATGCTCGCTCGAGAGGCCTGCTTGGGACTTCTGCGCCGATTCCTTCCGCTCCGCTGTTTTCTCTTCTTCCCAGAACGAATTCGCTTTCATCTTGGCAGCCACTTCCGGGTAGTTTCTTTTCAGCTTATCCAGGAGTGAGTCGGATTTCTTGCGATGGAACGCCGCCGTGAAGTACTCGAGAAGAACCCGGATAGCATGGGTTTTCGGCCGTTCCTTGAGATCTCCCAGCGATGCCTCCAGCTCGTTCAGCGCCTCGCCTCGCGCTCCCGCCGCGACCAATGAGAGAGCTTTGACCGCTCCCATCGGGCCAGCGAGAATCAACGCCTTCTCCTGAGCCTCCTGCATGAAAAAAGCGATTTGTTGCCAGCGTTTTCCCTTCAGAGCATCCGCCCAGAGCGCCTTCAGGTACTGGCCGGGTTCGTCCGCCTTAAGCGAAAGATCGTCCCAGTCGCCGTCGGGATCGATCGATTCGAGAAGCGCCAAGGAAAGAGGTGCCGGCTTGGGAGGAAGCTTGGTCGGTTTGATCTTCGACGCCAGCGAAGGGTTGTCCTGAAAGTACGGATTCGCCACGCTGAAGAACGATTCCTCTTCGATTGCGAAGCTCGAAGCGATCTCGAAAGCCTTGCCTCGCATTTCCTGGGCCTTTTCCTCGAAAGGGATGACCAGGCGGCGAATGGTCTGCTCGTACTGCGCGATCTCTTGCTCCGGAAGGCTCTTGGGAATCGGGAGCGTGGCCAACCCGTTCGAGAGATCCAGATACAGCCCGGCGATCTCGTTCAACGTGAGAGCGCGGATCCTGGCCCAAGGCAGGCCTTTCACCGCCTTGGTCGCCGCGTTCTCCATCTCATTGATCACCTCGATGCGGCGGGTGATGTACCTCTCGTTGGCGCGAAGAGGAGCGACCTCTTTCATGGCCGCGCGGTTCTGCTGGAACGCCAGGGGAACCGATACGGAGATCCTTGGCACGAGGGAGTAGCGAATAATCGGGTCCAGGTCTTCCCAGCCTGAAGCAATCTGCCGGATCGCGAGGAGGCGGTCCCTGAAAGCCAGCTTCTTGCTCCCTTGAAGGGCGACCACGGCCCAGATCGCACGGTTTTCCTTGTTCCCTTTCCGGGCTTTATCAAAGGCGTCGTCGACGAGCTTCTCGTCCATCGCGTTGTCGAGCTTGGACAGCGCGAGGATCGCGGCATACCTGTCGCAATCGATGGCGAGACCCTCGGAGCAGATTGTCTTGTCGGCAAGAGTGTCGCGGAGGAGCTTTTCGTCGGCGGACAGCCACGAGAGCATCAAAGTCTTGCGCTTGAGCTTGTCCGCGTCGTCCTGGTCGAGCTTGCTCAGGGACGAAGGCAGAGAGACGAATGCCTTGTAGTCGGAGGCGGCCTCCTTGAACAGATAACGATCCTCGGCCATCTGGGCTCTTGCCGTCAGCGCCGTCCCGACCGTGGACGCTTTTGGAACCTCGGCGATCAGGCGGGAGAAGTATCCGTGCGCCCGCTTCTTGTCATTTTCCTTGAGCGCCGAGTTTCCGGCGATCGTGAGGATGTCCGGAAGCCTTTCGCTTTTCGAGTATTTCTTGAGGAATCGGTCTGCGTCGCTGAGCGTGCCGCTGTAGTTCTTTTCCTTGTACTTGGCCTCGATCAGCTTATAAGAGGAGTCGGCGGCCACAGCGAAGAGCTTTTCGGAGAACTTGTCACCCTTCCATTCCTTGATGTCCAGGAAGTCGTTGGCCATTTCGTAGGTACCCTTCCAGTCCGAGCTGGCGATGTAGGTATCAAGCGCGAGGCTGGCTCCAGGAATGGCGACTTTCGACTTCGGGAACTTCTCGGCGAACTTCACCATTCGCGAGATCGCGTCTTTGACGTGATTGGAATGGTAGAGCGCCCGATTCGATTCGAAGTAAAACTCCTCGATCGGGTCCTTGGTCCGGTCGACGTGCGTGTCGATCCACTTGACCCATTCCGCGAGCCTTGGGTCGAGCTTGCTGTCGCTGTCGTCTTTGAGGGATTTCGGCTTCAGGTCGCCGGGGATCAGCTTTTCCTTCTTCAATACCTCGTACCGGCTTGAGATCGCCTTCAGGCTCGCGTCGGCGATGCTCGCTTTGGCCTTGGCGTTGAGCTTCCAATTCCCATGGTCGACGACCCATCGGTAATGTTGGGTCGCGCCTTCGTAATCCTTGATTTCGAAAAGCGTCTCGGCGAGATTGTAGTGCACGCCGGGGATGCGTGGGTCCGTTTCCTCGACGATGCGAGTGAATGAGTCGTAGATGCTGGCCAAGGTGACGCTCATCTCCCTCAGTCCCTGGGCATTCTTGTTCTTGACCAGGATCTTCTGGATGCCGTCAGCGGTGTCGAGCAACAGCTTCTGCGCTTTCCCGAAGGATTCGTACTTAGGGTGCTTCGAGTACAGTTTCACGAAGTACTTCGCGGTCTCGTTCACGTCCTTGTACTTGCGCTTGTTCAGTTGGTGCTCGTAGGTGGTGATCAGCACATCCAGGGACTCGGGTCGATCCGATTCCTCTTTGAGAATCTGGTTCTTCCAGCCTTCGAGATCTTCCTCATGACCATGGGAGCGAAGGAGCTTCGCGTAACGGGCGATCATCCGACCGAGCGCGGGACCCTCTTCGAGCTTCTTGAAATAGGATAGCGCTTTGGAGGTCTGGTACTGGTCCATCTTCTGCTCGAAGCCTTCGAGGTAGAAGGTGGTGACATCCAGGAGCATGTTCTCCCGGAACGCGATGTCGGAGCTCAGGACGATGCTGTCGTCCGCTTTCTTGGCCTCCTTGAGGACCGCGTCGTAGTAGGCGACATGTCTTTCGGCATAGGAAAGGGCAGTCGGGATGTTCTTGAGATTGTAGTGGGACCACGAAAGCTTGTAGAGCGCGAACGGGTAGTGGGGGCTTTCGGGTACCTTCTCGACCTTGTTCAGGAAGGCTACCGCTTTGGCGTGGTCGTTATCGTTGATCGCGAAGTCGGCAAGCGCCATATAGGCGCCGATCGTTTCGGGAGCATCGGGATAGCTCTGGACCAAGCGCAGGTAGTCCCGCGTAGCTGAAGCCTTGTTGCCCAGCTCTTCATAGCATTTTCCGCGCGCGAAATAAGACTGGGCGATCTCCTCGTAGTTGGGATACTTCGCGATCAGCTCGCTCAGAGTGGCGATCGCCTCTTTGAGGGTCTTATGGTACGCGCCCAGGCTCAATGGCTTGTTCGTGGTATTGGCGATTCCATGAGCGATGCGAAACCGGATCGCGCCAAGCTGTTGCTGCAGTTCGCCGAGCTTCGCGAGCAAAATCGGCTCTTGTCTGGTTTTCCTGTATTTATGCAAGAGCCCCTTGAGCTTCGAGATGGACTTTTCCTGCGCGGCAAGGGCGGCTTGGTCAACTTGCCGCTCGTGCATTTCGTTTTGGCCTGATTTGATTGCGCGGACAGTGGCCCCTTC
>CAYNDM010000147.1:0-3292 GCA_964395265.1 uncultured Bacteriovoracaceae bacterium | reverse complement strand
AGCGGAGAGAGGGCGATTAAAAGCGCGAGAAGGGCACAGCCAGCTGGGATGCGGTACTGAGCGGAGCGGCTGTGGCTCATGATGCTAATCTCCTCGGACTACCGCGAGTTTGAAGTCGGTGTACCCGTGGACAGCCGCGGAAGCCAGAACGGATTTGATGGTGGAGTAGGGGGTACGCTGGTCTGCGATGATGAGCACCTTGGCGTCGACCTTCACGTCGGAGTTGTTCTTCGCGATGAGAAGCTGGCGCTTGCGTTCGATTTCGAGAGCGCTGCTGAGCGATTTGAAAGTACCGTCTTTCGAGCGATCCGAAGGGGGGCCCTTGAAGGAATCCAGGACAGTGACGGCCTTGCCTTCGACGGAGACTGCGGTCTGGGTGATCTCGACCTTCAGCGCTTCGACGTTAGCTTCCTCGGCGAACGCGCTTGGCAGCATCATGTCCTTGGATGGGGTGATGTTGACCGCGCTCGTGGCGTAGCTCTTGAGAAGGAAGACCAGGATGACGGTGAAAATATCCGCCATCGCGGTAATGGGGAGCTCCATGTCCTGACTGGCTCGACCTCGCTTCAGGAACCCTTTTCTTTTCCTTGCCATCTCAGAATCCTCCGAGGAGTACAACCGGCATGGACTTTCTGATCTGCTCCATGGATTTGACCACGTGCTTGTACTCGATGTCGTCGTTGGCCATGAGCGTTACGGCGGCCACGTCGGGCCATTTGTTTTTGACTTCGCCCAGCTGCCTTAGCAGGCTCTCGTAGTCGTAGCTCTCCCCAGCGGCAGAGATATTGGACGTGCGATTCTCCTTGCCGGTGACCTTGAGGCTGATCGCCGCTTTTTCCTTCAGTTCGACCGTAATATTGATCGCGGGAGGTTTACTGGAGCTCGGGGTCGATCCCGCCGCCGCGATCCCCGCGTCGAAGATCCCGATCGAGAGAAACGCAGCCGAGGCCAGCATGAAGGTGATCAAGACCGTGAAGCAGTCGATGATGGGCGCCAGGTTCAGCTCGAAGTCCTGGCTTCCGGGACCGCCTCCTCCCACTCCTGCGCTCATGCGACTCTCCTTAGAGTGCCTTTGGCCTTGCCGCGCGATTCGAAGTGGTCATCGGCGTCCTCGTCGTCATCGCTGATCTGGCTGTTGACGCGCACATTGAGGGCCTCGCTCTCGGCCGCGTAGTAGCGCTGCTTCAGGATGTCGAGGACTTTCACCGCCGAGTGGTCGATATCCTGGATCATGCGGTTGGTCTTGTTCATGAGAAAACTGAAAGCGATCATGCAGGGAATGGCGACTCCCAAGCCCAGCATCGTCGCGTTCATGGCGGTGGCGATACCGGCGGCGAGAAGCGCTGATTTCTGCGAAGGGTCGGCATGCCCCACTGCTTCGAAGGAGTGGATCAGACCGGCGATGGTTCCGAAGAGACCCAGCAAGGTCGCGACGTTCGCGATGGTTGCCAGGAACGAGGTGCGTTTCTGGATCGCGGAGGTCGTCTCTCCGACGGCGAGCTCGATGCCTTGCTCGATCAGGTTCTCGGGCTGGTGTGCTCGAAGCAAGGCCTGCTTGGCCACTTGCGCGGTGGGTTTGGTGGGATACTTGTCGCAGAGGCTGACGGCCTCGCCAAGCTTTCCTGCCATCACCAGGTCGGTGAGCTTGTCGAAGAAACCGTGGATGTCCTTCACCGGATAGACCTGGTAAAGGGCGCGGGTGCGCTCGATGATGATCGCTAACGCGATGACCCCCGCGATCAGAAGCGGAGCCGCGTGAATCATGTGGTCCCGAACAAATTGAAAAAAGCCCATGGTTTGTTGTCCCCTTTCAGAAAGTCTTCCTTGGTTGGCGGTAGTTCTCTTCCGCGACGTTCACGGCCGTGGAGCCGTCTCGGACCAGCGCCCCTAGCTCTACGTATCGGCTGGAACGATCCATAGATTTAGATCCGCGTGCGGCGGCCCCGGCGCTGATGTGGCGGTTTCGGATGGTTTGAGTGGTCCTGGTGTTCACGTACTTCATGACTCGGTCCCTACTCTCTTGGTCAGCTCTCAGGGGAGCTTGCCGGAGCGTTGGCGGCTCTTTTGGCCCCGCAGCTGGGCACTTCCTGGTCCCCTGACCAGTCCTGGAAGATGCTCATGTCTTCGGCGGCCGCGAGCTCGCGCTTGATCTCGTCATCGACGACAGCGAGCCCATCGGAGGCTTCCTCGCCCGCATGCCACTTCGCGGTGGGCAGGGAGTCGTCGTCCGAAGCTCCGATGGCGTCCATGAAGTCATCCCTCGGGATGGAGCAGTCTTCGTTGCAGCTGTTTTTTCCGACGCAGTAACGAACCTGGATCTTGGCTTTGGAGCTTGCCACCGGCCCGATCAGGAGCTGATCCTTCTTGTTCTTGTAGTGCTCATGTTTGACCGGCCTCCCGTTCACGCGAACGCAGATGCTCTTCTGGTTGATGTCGGAGCGCGCCAGCTTGAGAACGTGGCGATGACGGGTGAAGTCCTCGTCACTCAGTTTCTTGGTCTGGGTGGAGAAATTCACGCTCACGCAGGGAGCGACTGGAGGGAGAGGGGCGTCGATATCCTTGGCTGACCGGCCCTCGGGCATTCCAGGGGCGAGTGAACCTAGCTCCGCGCCGGGCGTGCTGCTTTCGCCGGTGCTGGTTGCTTTTTCAGTATCACCCTTCTTCGACCCCCAGCCTCGGAATACGCTCATGACACTCTGAAAGAAACCCGTGGATTTTTGGGCGCCATCCGCAGCGAGCTTTGCCTGGTCTGCTGGCGTTTTGCCTGAAGGAGCCGCGCCCTGCTCGGTCGGAGGAACGACGCCCACCGCGACAGCCGATCCGGATTCAGATGATTCGGATTCAGAGCCTGTCATCCGCGCTTCTGCTGGGTCGAACTCGCGCCCTTCGGTGTCTTCAGGTGAACCGCCCTTCGCGACTTGCGTCCCATCGGCGCCGTCGGCAGCCTGGTCGCGAGCCGATTCATCCTGGCCCGAATCCGAGGATTGCGGTTGATCGACTCTCGCTGTGTCCTGTCCTTGCTTAATTTGACCGCCTTTGCGGCTGAAGAGGCCGATTCCTACGATAAGCGCGACGAGAAGGACGACTCCTGCGGCGAAGATTTTCTTTCTGGTATCCATTTACAATCCTCTCCTGGCCTCATCGGATGACTGTGTCATCCGCTTGATTCGTTTATTAATTTTAATTAACAAGATAAATAAAAGCAAATTTTATGAATCCTATTTAAAAACAAGCAGATGGAATCGATGAAAGGGTTAAGAGACTGGTGAATTCGGCGCGGAGGGGTCGGGCG
>CAYNDM010000146.1:2785-7841 GCA_964395265.1 uncultured Bacteriovoracaceae bacterium | reverse complement strand
CTCGAAGATCGCAAGCAGGTTCAACCCCGCGTTGTCACTCGGTCGAATCGCGCAGTAAACGAACCTGAGCTCTCCTTGAGGTGCTTCGGGACTCGAGATGTCGGGTCGAAACACGATCGCGAGCAGGCGATAGGAGGTATGGCCCAAGTCCAGTTCTCCTTGCTCGTTCTTTTTCCAAACGCTCTCATAGCGCAAAGCCTTGCGAACAGGGATCTTGTAACCGTTCAGCTCGCTTACGTCTTCCCACTGACGCATCCATTGGCGGATGAACTCCTCGGTCTTGAGGCTGCTTGGCGCGAGTTCCTGCATCAGGCCTGAGAAGGCCCAGGGGCCGAGGTTCTTGGCGCGCTCGTCCTCCACGACACTCAGATCGCGGATGACAAGCTCTTTTTCGGGGTCGACGAAGACGGGAGCCGGTTGCTCGAAAGAATGACCCCAGGCCGCAGCCGTGCCCTGAATCGAGTTCAGTATCACTGCTGCGGCGAGAGGCAAGACTTTCACGATTATTGGTTCCTGGTCTGGAGGTTGACGTAGATCGGCTCACCTTCCTGAGCCTGGAGCGTATTGGCCTGGATCAGGAGCCTGCCCTCGGCGTCACCCGAATGGTAGCGATCCCCCAGATTGGCAGTGGACAGGGCTTTGACCTCGATGGTGATCGACCCGCCCGGAGGAATCGTGCCCTGGTTCGGTTGAGCGACCAGCCAGGGTTTCGTCGACTTGATCCGGAACTCGAGATCGGCGCCGCCCGTGTTGCTGAACACCACGGTCTCGGTATCGGAGTCCCGGCCTTGGTGGGCAGAAAGTGCGATATGGGATTTCGAGCGCTGAAGTACGGGCGCCGCTCCGTCGAATACCCAGTACTTCACGGCAACCTGCTTTCTCTCGTTATAAGAATAAGAAGGCTCGTAGTAGCTGTCGGTAGTGAGTTCGGAGTTCAGGGCCAGAGTTCCCTCGTAGACGCCTGCGCTCAGGGCAGGGAGCTGAACTCTGAAGTCCGTTCGGTCCGCGACCTCGAGAGTCGAAAGACTCGAAGCCATTTCGACGCCTCGGAGACTCAAGGACGGAGTGCAGCTCAAGGAGCCGGAATAGAGATTCCGCAGGCTCACGGGCTTTTCGGTCGCGGTTCCGGCGGTCGTCGCGACGTAGATCACGTCGTTCTGCGGGAGTTCGGCAAGAGTGAGGTCCAGGTTGCTGGTCTCGATGTTATCGAAGACATTGGCCTCCGGCAGCAGGTCATGAGTGTTCAGCAGCGTGAAGAAGCGGTATTTTCCAGGTTGAATGTGCGAGAAGATGATGTTGTTGAAGTAATAGTCCACAGCGATGTCATTGCCGTCGGCGTCTTTTTCCGACTGCCAGGAGATCGCGTACCATTCCTTCTCAGGTTGTTCAGGATCGTCCGATTGGTTGTAATCCAATAGCGTCACCTTGCCGGTTTCAAAGCTGATCACACCGAATAATGCCCTGAGGTCTTCGCTGTCGAAGGCGAACGTGCCGGCTCTTCCCCTGACGATCGCGCGTAGGTTGTGGCTGATGGTGCCCCACTCGAAAGTGTTCGTGTCGACCACGCGTGGATAAAGGTCATACTCGGCGTCGCCGATGGGTGCGGCTCTGGTAACCGCGAATGAACCGACCCGAATGAGATCGGGAGTATTGTCGAATTTGGCGCGCGGCCCCTCTTCGCTGATGTTCCAGTTCGGGTTGATCACCGCGCTGAGATACCAGTCTCCGCTCTCGAGCAGCGGCAAAGGCTGGCGGTATTCGACCTCGGTCTGGGCGCCAGGAGCGAGCCGGATTTCTGTATCGAGATTCGGGAGCACGACGGCGCCGCGTTCTTTGTCCTTGGCCACCAAGAATGGCTTGATACGGAGCTGGCCGGATGCCGTCTGGTCTCCTGAGTTCCGGATGGCGGCTTTGAAAGAGATGCCGGTGAGCCCTCCTTCGATGGGCGCTACGGATGCTTCAAGAAGCTCTCCGGTCAAGTTGGCGGATGCGGCCGCCAGGGCGGGAGCGCCCAGGCTGGCAGAGATGATCGCGAAATAGAAAGTGGCTTTGAGTTTCAGAGTGGGGTTCATATGGGTTTTCCTGTCATTGCCTTCCTGTTTTTGGGGTTGTTGTTGGCTAAGGTGTCCTTGGGTTGAAAGGGGTGCATTTGAAAAGCCCCATCGCGGCACCGCGGTAGGGCCCTTCTGAAGTCGCATAGAAGTAGGCCTCGTTTGCGGTTGCTGTCGAAGACTGGGTGTCGAGCACGATCGAATAGGAGTAGCGGTCGCCGGTCCGGTCTACGCTTTCGAGAGTGGTCTCCAACTTCGTCGGACTCGCCGACGCCTTGGCGATCTCGAAAGAGGTTCCTCCGCTGACCTGGTGGGGCCGGCGCGCGAAAAGAGGACCTCCCTGATGTGAGGTGTGGATCGAGCCGCGAAAGATCTGGTCATCTTTCGTCACTAGAGTCAGCTTCGTCAGATGCGTCAGGTCGATTGGATCGGGGACCTGGGAGCGCGCCAATGCTGCCTTTCGCGATTCCATCAACGCGGCCTGCGTCGAAGCCTGGTCCAACTCGCATCTCCAGCCCTTCCACACGGGCTCCGCGTGGGCTGAAGGCGCTAGGGTCGCTAGCATGAGGACAGTCAGTTTAAGCAACGGGGTGATAACGGTTTTCGACATGGCTTACTCTTTTCTCGTTGGGACGCATTCGGGTTCGCTGAGCCATTTCTTGAGCTGGTGTTTTTCGTGCTCTTCGAATTCGTCCTTCAGGCAATTCGCCAAAGCGATGCGTTCGTTGGGGTTCAATCGGTCCTGGACGGGGGCCCGTGGGCTACCGCGATCCATGGGGTTGATGTGCGCTCCATGAGGCATGGACTGGTCGACCAGGATCTTGAAATCGATCTGGGCGAAGTCGATCCTCGAGTTGAACGCGCCACGGGTGACGTTGCCATGGCAACTCGCGCAGTTCATGCTGTCGCGGACGACTTGCCACCGGATCGGCGGATCCGCGGTAAGCGTATACACGTTGTTCGCCCCTGGCAGCCTTCCGAAGATATCGCGGACAGAAACCGTCTCGCGCTTCTTATAGCAACCGTCGTATCTCACGCCGTTCAGCTCACCACCCATGATGTATTCTTTCTGGCGGGTGAGGGGGACTTGGGCCGCGGGCTGTCCAGGTTGTTCGACGACCTCGATCGTGCTCAAAGGCTGGTTAGGGCCGACCACCGGGCCTATACCGACGGTTTGGATGAACGGCTTGTATTCGCCGCCTTCGATTGCGCCGCGCCAGCTGACCATATTATGGCCTCCCGAAGCGTCCATCGCGTCGTTCATCTCCTTGACCTTCCGCCATTCCTCGGGCGGCATCTGTCTTTCAGTCTCGCCGTTCTGTAGTTTCCTGACGTGAAATCCCAGAGGACTGATCGCTCTGAGGCCGTTGGGATGGCAAGCGTAGCAGGAAAACATGCTGGGAGGAGCATCGGGAATCCAACGATCGCCGGACCGGCCATACTTCTGAAACATCACCTCAGCCGGGCGATCGCTCTTCGGGTGCGTGACTGTCACAATGGTGAACTGGCGCGGATAATAGGAGCTGCCGGCAAGTTCCCCCGGAGAGAGAGCGGGATTTTTCTGTGGGACGGGATTCAGCGCTTCGTCCTCGTCATCTGCTGGAATCGGGAAATTGAGATAGCGGTCGTAGTCTACTGGTGGGTTCGCCTTTTCGCCTGGAACACGGATCATCATGAGCGAAGGAGTGTCGGAGTCGAAGCCGCCCGCGTGGCGGCTCTTGTAACGGACCACTGGCCACTGATTCATCACGGCGATCATCTCTACGTCATCTTTATAAGCGAACGGTCCAGTCGACTTCATGATCAAGGAGGAGCTCGGCCGGCGGGCGCTTGCGCTCATCGTCCTTGGCGAAGGTGTCAAGCGCGGCGGGCGCGGTGCGATTGTTCTCGAAGTAACTTTTCAGCCGCGAGATGCAGGCGGGAGGGTCGCTGGGAAAGCAGCGCGAGACCGCTTGCTGGGCCGTTAGGATCGTCGTAGCCGCCGGGGTGAAATAGGGTGAGCCCTGGGAGCCTGCGAAGAGTTGAGCAACCACGGCATCGCGGTACTGGCTCAAGGCCTCCGCGTCTGATTGATCAGGGCAGGACAGCTCAGCGCGGGCTGCCAAGGAGAATGCGCAGATGGGAAGTGCGCACCCTGCCACGACAAAAGACTGCATTTTCGTCCAAAATCTCATTTCTTTCGACTCCATCGCTCGGTTGAATCGAGACGGTATAGTGCGCCGCATCATAGTCGTCAAGAGGGAATCATGCGCTTCCGGACGAAGTCAGGATGGCAAAACGAGAACACCCCGAACCGGCGAATGCCGATCCGGGGTGTGTCTCTTGATCCAGGTTGAACTTAGGGTCTTAAGCGAGGCTTCTATTTCTTGACGTCGAGCAACTCGACTTCGAAGGTCAAAAGCGCGTTGGGCGGGATCCCAGGACGCCCCTGAGGCCCGTAGGCGAGGTCTCCGGGGATGAAGAACCGGTATTTTGCGCCTGTTTTCATGAGTTGTAAGCCTTCGGTCCAGCCACGGATCACCTGGTTGAGTTTGAACTGGGCAGGTTCGCCGCGATCATAGGAGCTATCGAACTGAGTCCCGTCGAGCAGCGTGCCTTTGTAGTGAACGCTGACCGTGTCGGTTGCCTTCGGGGACTTGCCTTTGCCCTCTTTCAAAACCTCGTATTGAAGGCCACTTGAGGTCGATTTGACACCGCTTTTCTTCTTGTTCTCCTCGAGGAATTTCTCGCCCTTCTCCTTGTTTTCCTTTGCTTCGGTTTCCATTTTCGAAACCCGCGCCTGCTGGGTCTTCATCATGACGGCCTGCATATCGGCCATGCTAAGCCGTGGCTCCTGATCAGTGAGCACGTCATTGATCGAGGCAGCCAGCGTATTGGCGTCGATCTCGAGGCCTTCGGCCTTTAGCTGCTGGCCGATCTGTTGCCCGATCACATAGCTGAGCTTTCCTTTGTCGGAATCCAGGTCGGCTTTCTGCTTCGCTGAAAACGCGAGTGTTGTAGAGGCG
>CAYNDM010000146.1:0-2775 GCA_964395265.1 uncultured Bacteriovoracaceae bacterium | reverse complement strand
GGCGAGGACTGAAACGAGAAACAAGATAGTTGATTTCATATTTCGATTGTTAACACGAGCTTTTGCCGGGTGCACAGGGCTAAGTTTCGAGAAATTGTGATGCTCCTCGTCCTCGGTGGGAGCGCAATTGAGTTTTTCGGGGAGCCTGTTACACTCCGGTCTGCGTGAACAATCTATCGGGGATGGACAAGAGCGAAGTCGTGGTCATCGGTGGTGGCGTGATCGGATTGGCCGCCGCTCATGAGTTGAGCCAACGTGGCGTCCAAGTGACGGTCATCGACCGCAGGGATATCGGTTTCGGATGCTCCTACGGCAACGCCGGATGGATCACTCCTTGTTTCGCCCTTCCGCTTCCCATGCCGGGAATGTTCCTGAAGTCCATCGGATGGCTCATCGATCCTGAGAGCCCACTTTACATCAAACCGTCGCCCAGCTTTTTGCTGATGGGCTGGTTGACTCGCTTCTTGCTATCGATGACGCACAGAAAGGCCGCTCGATCGGTGAAAGCGCTCACCGAAATCTCGAAGTACAGCCTGAAAGCTTATTCGAAGCTGGCGGAGGAATCCGACGAAGACTTCGCATTCGAGAAAAAGGGCCTGCTCATGGTGGCCCAGACCCGCGCTGGGCTGGCCACCGCTATCGAAGGCATGAGACTGGTGGGAGAGCACGGCATCCCCGGGCGCACCTTGAAAGGCGATGAACTGATGGAGTTCGAGCCGGCGGTCCGAGGCGGAGCCGTGGGCGGAGTCTTCTACCCGGAAGAGGCTCAGGCCGAGCCGCTCGCCGTCGTGCAGGCGTTGGCCAGGGCGGCTGAGCGCAAAGGAGCTCGAATCCTTCCCCGGACGGAGCTGCTGGATATTCAGATTCAAGGAGGGAGGATCAACTCCATCCGGACTTCGCGTGGCGTGCTTCGCGCTGAGCAATTCGTGCTGGCGACCGGAGCCTGGTCCCATTCGCTGGGCAAGGCCATCGATCTCAAGATTCCGGTCATGGGAGGCAAGGGCTACTCAATCATCGCCGACGGGGTCGACCCCAAGCCATCGCGGCCGATGATGATCGTCGAGAAGAAGATTGCCGTCACTCCGAGGAAGGACACCACGCGGATCGCCGGGACGCTCGAGCTGGTGGACGAGGACGAGAGAGTGACCATGCGTCGCGTGGATGCCATCGTTCGGGGCGCACGCGCGGTTCTCAATCTTCCGGAGCCTCTACGGTACCAGGAGATCTGGCGCGGCCTCAGGCCGTGCACTCCTGATGGCGTGCCGATCATGGGTCGTTCGAAATCCTTGCATAATCTGGTCGTGGCGACGGGGCACCAGATGCTGGGCCTGCAGTCCGCTCCGGCCTCCGGAGCCCTGACGTGCGACCTGGTGCTCGGCGAGACTCCGCGTTTCGATCCCAAGCCGTTTCGGGTCGACCGCTTCTAGTTCTTGGCCGCGGCGTAGCTCACTTCGATCCGAAGCGAGCTAGGCAACGGATCCGGAAGCCAGCCCAGCGCGACTTCGAGGATCTGGCCGCGCAATCGGATGTGTTCCTGGGGGACGGAGTAGCGCTTCCCTTCGCCAAAGATCTCCACTTTCACTTCGGCGGGCCGAAGCGGGGCCTTCTTGAGAGTGAAGGTTTTTACCTCGATCCGATCGGTCACCTCCTCGGCGGCTTTGCCGATTTGATCGAGGA
Source organism: uncultured Bacteriovoracaceae bacterium (assembly GCA_964395265.1). Taxonomy (GTDB): domain Bacteria; phylum Bdellovibrionota; class UBA1018; order UBA1018; family UBA1018; genus CAYNDM01. Next base: position 1,098 of record CAYNDM010000146.1, on the reverse strand, counting down.
TGGCCGCGAAGTTCGCGCCCTCCAGATCAGCCTTGATCGAGTACTTGCCGGCGCTGTTGGTGCTGTCCGCCTTTACGACGTCCACGACCGCCTCATATTCAGGGCCCCATAGCTCATGATCGCTGATCCGGTAACCTGGGGCCAAGATCTTTTTGCCGCTGACTTTGCAGCCTTCCGGCTTATCGCAAACCCCGCAATCTTTCTTGCAGGTGAGGTTGGCGATCGAGACCACGAAGTAACCCGGGTCTTTGGATGATCCGTCCAACTGCGTGAAGAACCGATCCATTCGCGACTTGAAGAGAGCGGCAGCTTTTTTCGCCGACTCGACGACCTTGGCGTCGCTCAGCTGTTTGTACGCCTTCTCGGTGTTGTCCACCGTTTGGCCGTTGTACGAGAGCAGGTCATGGCTGTGTTCGTCCGCCACGAAGATCAGCCCGCGGAGCCGTTTAGGAAGGAAAAAGCGCGAGCTCCCCGGCCCGTAGCAGCTGGGACATTCTTCGTTGTCATCGAGAAGCTTGAAGACGGATTGCAGGCCTCGCTCGCTTGGGGCTCCGTTGACTCCCACCATGGCGTTGGTTTGAAAGTCCTGGATCAGCTGGGCGAGATTCGAGGGTGTGCCGTCCTTCTTGCGCGTGCTGAGGATGGGACTCCCGCTTCGCCCAGGGTCGAGCGGTAGAGTCGCCTTGCAGTTCAAATCGTGGCTGCCGACGTTGGGCCTGATCCCGTCATGGATACCGGGCAGGAGGCGGGCGTAGCACGAACCCTTGCCAGGTCCGTAATCGACCGGGACATTGCTGCCGTCCTGGGTCGAGTCTCTGACGGTCGGGGGTTCGGCTTGGCCCGCGACCCACGTGTCCGAGGGAATCGTGGCGATTCGGATGTCGCGATCGGCATTGAAGTACTTCTCCGCGAATGCCCTGAATCCTTCAGCGATGTTTCGTTGGTAAGGATCCATGCTGATCGAATTGTCGATCATCCAGAGCAAATCGATGTCGCGGTGTCTTTCGACAATCTGGGTGGTGGTGCCTGAAAATGAGAATTCCTCTTTCAGCTCGAGCTCGCCTGGTTGGCCGCCAGGGGGCGGTGTGGGCCCGGGGG
>CAYNDM010000145.1:5240-7860 GCA_964395265.1 uncultured Bacteriovoracaceae bacterium | reverse complement strand
CTAGCGCTCATTGGCGACCCGCTTTCTGACGACGTGATGCAGAGGCCCCCCAGAAAGTCTGGCGAGCATCTTCTTGGAAAGCCTGAGTGGATGAGGATCGCGTGGATCGGGACGATCGAAGCGGTGGTCGTATTCTCGCTCTTCCTTCATGTTTTCGGGAGCTTTGGGCTCGAGCAGGCAAGGAGCCTGGCGTTCACCACCCTGGTCTTCAGCCAGCTTTGGCGGGCTTTCGGAGCGCGTTCGCGGACGAAAGTTTTCTGGGAGGTGGGGGTTTTCAATAATCTTTGGCTCTTGGGCGTCGTCCTGGTGACCGCCTCGCTTCAGTTGAGCCTTCATTTCATTCCGTTCGCGCAGGACATCTTCGGATTGACTCCGCTTACTGCACTGGACTTGGCGGTGGTGTTTCCGTTGTCTTTGATCCCCATCACCGTGATCGAGTTCAAGAAAATCGTCGCAAGAGTGTTGCAGTCTCGCAGTGAGATCGGGCGTTGAATTTTTTTTCTACAGCAGGCAGCATAGTCGCTTGCGTTGAATGTTATATAAAAATCAATTAGTTTCTATGGCTCAGCTGATCATCCCAGGCCATCAGAAAGCAAGGAGGAATGCCGATTGGAGTTTTTGCATTTGAAATTCTTAGGGAATGAGTGGGTGAATTGGATCGCTGCCGCTCTGACTTTTTTTGTCGCTTTTTTGATCCTGCGAACGGCTCGGGGAATCCTGATCCGGCGGCTGGACGTGGTCAGCAAGCAGACAGCGACCCATTTGGATGATCTCGCCCTGGATCTTCTCAAATCCACCAAGACCTATTCGATTGCCGCCGTCTCGCTTTTCGCGGGCGTGCAGCTCCTCTCCATCTCCGCTCAGGCCAGCCTGGTCGTGGGCAAGGGATTGATCCTTTTCCTGCTTATTCAAAGCTCCGTCTGGGGATCGCGCGTGATCACGTTTTGGATCGAGCGCTACATGAAGAAGCGCGCCAATGAGGACCTGGCGGTGGCCACGACGGTCGGGCTCATCAGCTTCATGGCGAAAGTCCTGCTCTACAGCACGATCCTTCTTCTGGCTCTCAGCAATTTCGGAATCAACATCACCGCGCTGATCGCGGGGCTTGGCGTCGGAGGGATCGCCGTCGCGCTGGCGGCCCAGAACATCCTGGGAGATCTTTTTGCCTCACTGACCATTGTCCTCGACAAACCGTTCATAGTCGGTGATTTCATCATTGTAGGGGAGTTCCTGGGCACCATCGAGCACATCGGGCTGAAGACGACGCGCCTGAGAAGCCTTTCGGGTGAGCAGTTGATCTTCTCGAACGCCGACCTCCTTCAGAGCAGAATCCGCAACTACAAGAGAATGAACGAGCGGCGGGTGGTTTTCAGCGTGAGAGTCGTCCATCAGACTCCGCTTGAAAAGATCCGGCGGATTCCACAGCTCATCCGCGAGACGGTCGAGCGCAATTCGCTCGCTCGATTCGATCGCTCCCATTTCAACGCCATCGGCGATTTCGCCCTGAACGTCGAGACAGTCTACTGGGTGAAAAGCCCTGATTACAACGTCTACATGGATGTCCAACAGGAGTTCAACCTGGAGATCTTGAGACGGCTCAGGGAGGAGGGAATTCACTTGGCTTACCCGACGCAGAGCGTGTTTCTTGGGAGTCGTCGGCAGTCTGATGCCGGAATATCGGGCGAAGTCGCGGGCGACTACGTGGAGGCACGATGATTCATCTTCCTGACCTGATCCAAGATTTGGGCGTTATCCTCATGACCGCTGCCGCGGTCACGCTTTTGTTCAAGAAGCTCAAGCAGCCCGTGGTGCTGGGATACCTGATCGCGGGCTTCGTTCTCGGGCCGCATTTCACGTTCTTTCCTTCGGTCAAGGATGCCGCCAACATCGCTATCTGGGCCGAGATCGGCGTGATCTTCATGCTCTTCGGCCTGGGCCTCGAGTTCAGCTTCAAGAAGCTCACCAAGGTCGGCAAGAGCGCGTCCATCACCGCGACCTTCGAGATCCTATCCATGCTCGGGGTGGGCTATGTCGCAGGCCAGTTCTTGGGCTGGTCGAAAATGGATAGCCTCTTTCTGGGGGGTATCCTCTCGATCTCCTCCACTACCATCATCGTCCGCGCCTTCGACGAGCTCGGCATGAAGGGGAGAAGCTTCGTTTCCCTTGTATTTGGGGTCCTGATCGTCGAAGACCTGATCGCGATCCTGCTGCTTGTCCTCCTGTCCTCTGTCGCGGTCACGCAGAGCCTGTCTGGCGGGGAGCTCGCGTTTTCCTCGCTGAAGCTGGGTTTTTTTCTCGTCCTTTGGTTTTTGCTCGGGATCTATCTTCTCCCGGTCCTGCTCAGAAGGTTCCGTGAATTTCTCTCCAACGAGACCACGCTGATCGTATCGATCGGTCTCTGTCTCATGATGGTGATCATCGCGAGCCATGTCGGTTTCTCGCCCGCGCTGGGCGCGTTCGTCATGGGGTCCATCCTCGCTGAAACGCGAGAAGGACATCGGATCGAGCATCTGATCCTGCCTGTGAAGGACCTTTTCTCAGCGGTTTTCTTCGTGTCCGTGGGGATGATGATCAATCCCAGCGTCCTTGCCGAATATTTCTGGGTGATCCTGTTCATGAC
>CAYNDM010000145.1:0-5230 GCA_964395265.1 uncultured Bacteriovoracaceae bacterium | reverse complement strand
GTTCATGACGGTGCTGACCATCGTGGGCAAGCTCCTGAGCAGCGGCGTGGGCGCCCTGGTCTCGGGCAAGAGCCTCAAGACATCCACCCAAGCGGGCCTGAGCCTCGCTCAAATCGGCGAGTTCTCGTTCATCATCGCGACTCTGGGGATGACCCTCAAGGTGACGAGCGATTTTCTCTATCCGATCGCGGTCGCCGTTTCCGCGGTCACGACGTTCACCACGCCGTACCTCATCAAGTATTCCGATCCGATCTACGCTTGGATGGATAAGCGAGTGCCCAACGGAGTGAAGGCGCTTCTCTCGCGCTACGAAGTCGCGATGTCCGCCAGCTCCGGAAAAGGAGTGCTGACGCTGCTTTGGCGCGAATACGGCGTCAAGATCGTGCTCAAATCGGTCGTTGTCATCGCCATCACGCTCGCGATGAGCCGCTTCGCGCTTCCTAAACTGACGCCGCTCTTTGATGCGTCGGTTCCCATCAACCTGATCGCCTGTGGCGTCACCTTGATCTTGGTATCGCCATTTCTCTGGGCGATTTTTATCGGAGGCTCGGCTCACGCCACGGATTACCAGGGCGAGACGGTCACGCAGCTCCAGAGGCTCCAGCTTGGTGTTTCCATCCTGCGTTTCCTGCTAGGCTGCACGCTGGCCGGGTTCGTAGTGAGCCAGTTCACGACCGTGCTGGCTTTTACCGGCGTTCTATTCGTCATCGTCGCGGCTTTGGGCGCGTTTTTCTTCAGCAAGTACTCCGATCCCCTCTATCGAAAGATCGAGAGCCGATTCATTTCCAACCTCACCGAGAACGAGCGGGCCGAGCTCGAGAAGAAGGCCAAGATACCGGAGCTCGCGCCTTGGAACGCGACGCTTGCGGAGTTCACGGTGACGCCAAGCTCGCCGGTCGGCGGGAAGTCCCTTCAGAATTCGAAGATCAAGGAGCGCTACGGCGTGACCGTCGTCATGATCGAGCGTGGCGAAAGAAGAATCCTGGCACCAACCCGCTCAGAGCTGATCTTTCCTTACGACAAGGTGTTCGTAACCGGCACCGACGAGCAAGTCCTCGCCGCGAGAGAGGTGATCGAGGCCAAGTCCCTGGCCGTCCTTCCTCCAGTCTCCGAGTCCTTTGGGCTCACCTCGCTGACTGTTCTCCCGACGGATCCGTTCATCAACAAGTCGATCCGGGACTGCGGGCTTCGCGAGGCCGTCAATGGCCTGATTGTCGGGATCGAAAGGGACGGGCAGCGAATGTTGAGCCCCGACTCCTCGATGATCCTGAAGCCTGGCGATCTTCTTTGGTTGGTCGGGGATCGCACCCTCATCAAGGCGCTCCGGGAGACGAAAGCGCCTCCGGCAGATGCTTCCTCGACCGTCGAGGACTCCAAGCCCGCGTAATCGTGCAATCGATGGAAAGCTTATGTCGTCATCACGGGCCGGCGATTCGATCACCGGATGCCTTATCGTGATCATTTGATATGATCTTCTTATGCGAAACGATCAGCTTGGCATTCGTTGGGTGGTGATTCTCGGCTTGGTCGGATTTCTCGTCGGTTTCATCGGCCCCATGATTCTTTCGCCAGAGTCGAATCAGGGCCCGTTGCTCGGAATTTTCATCACTGGCCCGATCGGGGTTCTCGGGGGCTTGATCCTCTGGGGCGTGTCCAAGTCCCTTGGATGGACGCTTCGAACACAGTTTCTGGCCCTTTATTCGGGGTGCGCTCTCCTGGCCTTGAGCGTCGTGGCCGTGGCTCTGGCTCCCAAGCCGAATTGGATCGGACGCCTGTACACTCTCGAGATCAAGAGCTGTCGCCAGGCGGAGAGCGACATCGACGATGCCATCGAGCGCTGGACGACTCGCATCAGCTCGTTCGCATGGAAAGTTCCGCGGCAGAATTGGAAAGAGGATCTTAGGAGGACTTTGCTGGCGGACCCAGGTTCGATCGTCGAGGCAAGGATCTTGACCGAGCAGTTGGTGAGAGAAACAAAACCCCTGTTCGGAGACCGCGCTTTCGAAGCGGCCAAACTGACTGCCAGGGAGTCTCTGACACGTTCATTTTACGTTTTGGCTCCTTGTAGCGCCGTTTCTTTAGATGCTCCAACCCACTTTTTCGTGGACCTGGGGGTGCCGAGGAGTCTCACGCCAACCAAAAAAGGCCCATGGCCGCCACTCGGAGTCGCCGATCTCTTGATGCTTGCGACACTGACCGAGGTGCCTTCCGAATTGAAGCGGTTCATCGAATGATATAGGCGATAGGCAGGTCTGTAATTTGCAAATGACTCCGCGCTTGCTTCTAAGCGGGGGCCATCGTCGAATGGAATCGCTCTATCTCGGAATCGCGGCATTCATACTCCTAACGCTGATCGTCGGCGGAGCTCGGATCGCCCTGGGGCCCACGAAGGCAGACCAGATCCTGGTCGTGCAGTTCTTCGGAACCTCCGGTGTCGCGATCTGTCTGCTCATTGCCCAGGGACTGCCCCATCCAGGGCTGCGCGACATTGCGCTGGTCCTCGTCGCGTTGGCGGCCGTGAGCACGGCGGCTTTCACGCGGGTTTATTCCAACCCATCGGGCTCAAACCCAAAGGTGAGGCGTTCTTGAATGACGCTGCTAAAAGTTTTGAGCATTGCATTGTTGGTGACCGGAGCATTCTTCTTCCTGGCAGGCACGGTGGGGTTGCTTCGCTTTCCTGACACTCATTGTCGGCTTCATGCTCTTTCAAAGGCGGACAATCTCGGGCTTGGCTTCACGGTGGTGGGGCTCATGGTCCAAGAGGGCTCATGGCTCGGGGCGTTCAAGCTTTTGCTGATTTGGTTTCTGGCTCTCGTCGCCAGCGCGACGACCTGCTTCCTTATCGCCCATTGGACAATCGAGAATGAAGACCTGGATCACCGGATTTGATCTCGCATTGGGCTTGGGCCTCCTTTTGTCGGCGAGACAAGCGCTCTTCGCTCGCGACACATTCCAGGCGGTCGCGTTTTTCATCTCATACGGGCTTCTCATGGCGCTCGCCTGGGTGCGCCTGGGCGCTCCCGACGTCGCATTGGCTGAGGCGGCGATCGGCGCCGGCCTGACCGGAGCGCTGGTGCTCGATGCGGTCAGACAGCTCGGAGAGAGGCCATCTCCCACGGCAAGGCCCCCGAATCCCAGGATGCTCCAATCGGCCCGAGTCACCACTTCTCTCTTGGCGGTCGCGATGATCATGGCGGTTTGGAGCCTGCGATCCCCTTTGCCGGGCCTCACTCCCGCATTGCGGGATCGGATGAAGGACAGTGGGTCTCATCATCCGATGACGGCAGTGCTCTTGAACTTCCGCGCATGGGATACCTGGCTCGAGCTTGGCGTCCTATTCCTCGCTTCGTTCTCGATTCTCGTGATCCATCGGAAGGCCCACGCTCGCGCTCTTCCCGGGTTTTCGGCCTCGCCCAATCCGACGCTCGCTTGGCTGGCCAAGACCATGCTGCCTTTTCTCGTTCTCGTCGGAGGTTATCTGCTTTGGGCAGGGACTCACTCTCCAGGAGGAGCTTTTCAGGCGGGAGCGCTCCTGGGCGCGGCCGGAGTCCTCATGCAATTGGGAGGCTTCGATCCGCTCGGAAAAATCCCAGGAGGCGCGTTCCGATTCGGCCTGATTCTCGGGTTTTGCACGTTCTCGCTCGTCGCTGCCGTGACGCTTTTCTCGGGTCGCAACCTCCTGGAGTATCCCGTGAACTGGGCTGGAGCGCTCATCCTGATCATAGAAACCGCCGCGACGCTGTCCATCGCTCTCACTCTCAACGTCGTGTATCGGGGGAGCCGTCCCAGTGAGGGAGGCGAACTCTGATGGATACGACCCTTACGCCTTTTCTGGTTTACGGATTCAGCAGCGCTCTCCTCATGGGTCTTGGGTGCTATTCGCTAGTGGCTCAGTCCGACGTGATTCGCAAAATTCTCGCATGGAACGTCGTAGGGAGCGGGATCTTCCTCTCGTTCGGAGCCATCTCCAGCAGGAACGTGGGGGATGGGGGAGCTGATCCGCTTCCCCAGGCGGTCGTGATCACCGGAATCGTCGTCGCCGTGAGCAGCACCGCGCTGGCGATCGCTCTTACCCGGCAAGTTCGATTCGATGCGGAGAAGAATCGCCCGAAAGAGAGCGCTGAATCGGAGGACAACGGGTGAGCGTCGTCCTGCCGATCGTGGTATTAGCACCTGTCTTCTCCGCGATCTCAGCGTTCCTTTTTCCCAGGATCGTAGGGGGAAGGATTGCCATCGGTCTCGCGGCGCTCAACACTGCCGCGGCCTTTTGGCTCGCAGAGCTCGTTCGGGACTCAGGCGTCCAGCGCCATTCGGTCGGAGACTGGGGAGTCCCGCTTGGGATCGATCTCCATGCGGATGGAGTGTCGGCCCTGATGATCCTTCTCACTGGAGCGGTGGGTTTTTCGGTCAGCTTGTTCAGTGCGAGCTACTTCCCTCATTCGCGATCGCACGAGTGGACGGACGGAAAGGGGTTTTGGCCCCTTTGGTTCCTCCTCTGGGGTTCTCTCAATGCGGTTTTCCTTGTGGCGGATCTATTCAGCATTTATGTCTGCCTGGAGCTGATCACCCTCTCGTCGGTGGCCTTGATCATCCTCAAAGGCGAAAAGGAGGCAAGGCCTGTCGCTCTGCGGTACCTACTGATTGCGCTCGTCGCATCCATCGCCTACCTGGTCGGGATCGCTTTGATCTATGGCGAGACCAACGTCCTGGATTTCGCGTTGGCCGCCGATCGTCTTGGGCCGGGGTGGAGCAGCAAGGCGGCGATTAGCCTGATGACAGCCGGGTTGATGGCCAAGACCGCGTTGTTTCCCCTTCATTTTTGGCTTCCCGGTGCGCATTCGCGCGCGCCGGCTCCGGTGAGCGCTGTGCTTTCAGGGCTGGTTGTGAAGGCTTCCTTTTACGTTCTTTTTCGGTTGTGGATGCAGGTTTTCCCAGGTTCGTTGCTTCACTCCGCCGCGCATCTGCTTGGGGCCTTCGGCTCCGCCGCGATCCTGTGGGGTTCTTTTCGCGCCATTCGCCAAGAGAGAATCAAGCTGATCGTGGCTTACTCCACGGTCGCGCAGATCGGCTACCTTTTTATGTCTTTCCCGATTTTGCTCTCGACGCCGTCGGGCGAGCTTGACCAGAAACTGGATGCCTGGAATGGCGGAATCTACTTCGCCATTTCCCATGGCATCGCTAAGGCCGCGCTCTTTCTGGTGTCCGGGATGGTTCTCCTCGTTTTCGGGAG
>CAYNDM010000144.1:0-7875 GCA_964395265.1 uncultured Bacteriovoracaceae bacterium | reverse complement strand
GTCCCATACGCCCCATGTGGAACCGTAAAACGGCTTCTCCATCTCTTCGTCGTCCCCTAAGAAACATGATTATGCGAATAACCTATCGGAGAAGATGGGGATTAGAATGAGAAGAATCGAAAATAACGCCGAGAGTCATTATTCTCGGCGTTCTGAGTCGCGCTTCAAAATTCTGTAAACGCTGTTTCCGTACCAGCGTTCACCACGGCGTTTGGTTGGGACTGACATCGCTTTGAGAACGCTAGCTATCTTCTCATACGATAATCCCTCGGAGCGCAGCCGTATCATCTTTTCTATGGTGTCGCGTTCGCGGCTGTGGGCAACGACCTTGTGGTTCTTCCACTTTTCACCGTAGCCGGGTGGTCCATGTTTGCGCTTGTCTTCGGGACGTAGTTCAACTTGGTGGAGGGTGAGGAACTTCTTAACGCTCTGTCTGGAGCACGAAAGCTGGTGAGCAATTTGCCTCACGGATAGGCGTTTTTCCAAATATAGGGTGCGGAGCACGTTTTCGTCCTTGAATTGCGGGACGACATAAAGTCTGGAAATTACGGATATTTCTGTGGAGCACAAATTTGTAGCGTAAGCAGACGTTAGGCCCACCAAATTTCACTCTCTATTTCCTATTCAGCTCCGGCCGCGCATCCTGCGCCTGTTCGCTTTCGCCTTCCAGGCTCGCTCAAAATCCCTTCGTGAATAGGAAATAGAGAGTGAAATTTGGTGGGCTCATGACGGCAGGAACCATCTCGCCAGTGGCGTCGGCTGAGAGGCGTTGGGGGCCGCTGGATGTGGTTGAAGCGATAACCGGGTGACGTTGGCCCCTTCTTTGGAGCACGCGAATCCTCATGGTTAAGGGCCTAGCCGTATAGCATCAGCCCTCGTTCTCTTGCAAACTGCTCCGGAGTTTTTCTCCCCAGAGCAGCATTCGGGCGGTCAGTGTTGTACTCAATCCGCCACTCTTCGATGATCTGCCTTGCCTGGTTCAGATCCTCGAACCAGTGCTTGTTCAGACACTCAGCTCGGAGCCTGCCGTTGAAACTTTCGATAAACGCGTTCTGAGTGGGCGTGCTTCGTGCGTAAACAGATACTTGAGCGTCAGCACGCGGAACTTGCGGCCGGTCGCGAAGCTGTCCTGCGCAAAGTCCATCGCCCACAGCTCGCTTGGCCTCGATGGCACTGGGAGCAGCATCTTGGGTCGATAGTGATAGGTGGATTGTCTTAGCCCCAAGATCCGGCACGACTGACGTACACTGAGCTTGAACTTCTCTCGGATGGCTTCGAGAGCGCGACGCTTGGCCTTGGGGCCTACCATTTTCCCCGGATGATCTCCTGTGGGGAGCCTGGAGCTCCACGGCCTGCCTGGCGACGATCCATTCGAGTCTATTGACCATCTGCTCAAGATCCTTGAGCCGGCGCACTTCGATTCCATGCATTCCGCCGAACTTCTTTCTCCACGCATAGAACGTGTGAGCACTGATCCCGTTCTTGCGGCAAACTTCCTGGGTGGAAACCCCTGCCCGAGCCTCGGCCAAAACTCCCGCGATTTGCCGCTAAAGGGAGGTGATAGGATCGCATCGGTAAAGTGGAGCCTAACTCGATCCCTATTGAGAGAGGCAGCCTTCAGCCGGGCAATAGGTGACATCGCCAAATATATAGTACCAGCGCCGCAGCTCATGCCCGGTGTCGTCGCGATAGATTGGAAAAATTTCAAACGATAGGTTCTTCGCTTCAGGCATGCATCCGCTGAGGAACGGGTCAATTGCATCTGGAGCGAAGTACCTGAGGGCAAAGTCACGGAAGACTTCCTGGGAAGGACGGCTCTGTATCAGACGAAGATAGTCGTCGCAAACAACGACAGCTTGCCCTGCATCCATTTGCGCAACAATCGTTTTCACCGAACAAGAGGCGTCTAAACCGTAACTAAATGCGTTCGTTTCGATGTTGATCTCGTGGCTGACTTGCTGGGGCTTCGCGAATATCACCGGATAGGAATACAAAGTATTGCCTTGGGTCATCTGCGCGTATTCCTGAAGGAGCGTATTCCCTCTTTCGGTTAGTGCATCCATGGTCGCCTCGATCCAGACTTTTACTCCGTCCGCGGTGTCCCGGCAGTTTTCCATGAAAACCACCGTGGAGTTGATGTCATTGACGTGCGAATCCAGCCAATCAAATCTGAGAGCGGCTATGGTATTGTCCCAAATGCTTTTGCAGCTCGTACCTTTTGGGAAAAGCATGTAAGGAGAATCAGAGTAACTCAGGAAATCCGCGCGAAAGACGAAGGAAATCAGTCCCGAACGAGCCGAAGGCAGAATCTTGTTAACATGCGAGGTGGAAGCGCTTTGAGTCCGCATCCGAAACACTGATTTCGAAGTACCTTCGGCATTTGCTTGCACGGGCGAGACAAGACTCACCGAGCTCATCATCAAAACGAGGATGGTGGAAATTCGAGTGAACAACCTTGGATTCATTTTGGTTTCCCTTGAGTGTACGGTTAAACTTCTAAATCGATTTGTACTGATTGATTTTGGATTTCGGGCCTATTGTTTCCGCAGAGCGGACAAATTGGAAGCAAAAAATTAAAGACCTGAAGTACGATCCAAACGAATGTGTGGACACCGTTCTGAGGGGCAATTTTGTCAAATAACCTGATTTTTGCCGGAGTTTACACTTGCGTCTGTTGTTATGCGCGACATCATTGCATTGTCGGCGCCATGGCTCTGGATCGATAATTTCCACATGTTCCATTGCTATCGAGCTTTACTCTTGTCCCGGGCATTACCGAGGCGAATTTACATTCACGAGGTCGGTCATTGCCTGAGCGGTAATTCTTACCCCGAGGCAGTTTTGCCGAAGATGTTCTCTGACCTGCGGATGAGCACTTTGGGGACGGAAACGATTGCAGACTATCTGAGCTACGAGATCGCTGGCCAGCTCAGCTTTCCGATCAAGGGATTTCCAGAGTGCTTCTGGGCTCTTCACCCCATCGATGTCGGGAATCTCCATGGTTCAGAGTGCGACGCCACGAGCCTGACGCCTCTTGAAGGGGCGGCGGTATGATCGGGGCCGCGAACGCATGTCTCGCTTTATTTCTCGCCTCAACAGAGTAAGCTGAGAGTAGCATGCTGAACTTGCCCCGGCGCGCAGTGATCCTGCTCATTCTTTCGGTGATTCTCCCATGTGCCGGCATGGCGGATCCGGTGCGTCCTTGTGCCGACCTTTTCGATAAGACCTTCAGGTACGGCGCCCTGATTGGCGATACTTATGCTAGCACTGGAGTCAAATTCAGGACCAATCGTCAATTAGTCGAATACATGAACGAGTACGGGCCTGAGTTCTACCGGGATCTCCAGCGGCTCGGCAAGGACAGCCACTGGGTGGATCTGGGGGCAGGGGACGGAATCGCTCTCCATACTTACCTACATCGGTCTGATCAGCTTCCTTACCACGTGGAGATGGCTTCTGAAGACGAATACAAGAATCTGATGAAGACTTCCAGCGAGGAACGAGCGAAAGTCACGGGGATCACGTATTCGAGCTCCCCGAAAGCGCCGCAAAACTCGGCTCGGTTCAATCTGATCGGCCACGGCGAGTATTTCGAGAAAATGGACCTGGATGGAATCGAGAAGGCCGATCTGATCACGGATTTCTACGGCGTGCTTGCGTATACGTCCGAACCCGGCGCGGCCCTGACTCGAGCTCTTGAGCTCCTAAAGGACAGCGGAAGCATTTACCTGTTTCTTGGGCAGTTCGACGAGCTTCAACAGAGCCTCGTTCACCTAAGCTCTGGGGGGACCGTGACTTTTTCGCAATGGGTCCGGAGGTTGCCGGGCCTCGATGTCCAGCTGGTTCATTCGGATCGATGGGTATCCAATAACCCGCCTTCGGGATTCGCCCTCACGCGGACCAGCCTGAAGATCAGAAAGAAGGGGGACGTCGCCGTGAAGGAGATACCTCACCTGACGATCCTCAACGAAAAGCCGCATCCGAAGACGGGCGTTCCCATCCGCGAGTATCGAGAGTCGAATTAGGCGTCCCGCTTGATTGTCGCGGCGAAGTCCGCGCTGATCATTTTCCGCTTCACGGCCTCGTCGATCAGCTGACCCCTGAATTTCGGGTGAGCGATCTCGATCATCGCCTTGATGCGCTCCGGTTCGCTTTTTCCGGCGAGATCCGCGATGCCGTATTCGGTCACGACATGGGTGACGCTCTCATAAGGGGTGGTCACAGGTCCTGGATAGAGATCGAGGCTGATCGTCGAGATCTCCTCATTCTTGGCCGTCGATCGTATGGCGATGATCGCCTTGCCTCCTTCGGATTTGGCTGCTCCCGACATGAACTCGACCTGGCCTCCCGGGCTGCTGATCCGGCGTCCCTCGGGACCCATGGTGGCGTTCACGTTGCCGAGAAGATCGACCTGAAGCGCGGTATTGATCGCGTGAAATTTGGGTTTTGATGCGATCGTTCCGGGATTGTTTACGATCTCGGTCTCGACGAATCGAATGGAATCATTCATGTTGAGCCATTTGTACAGCTCCTGCGATCCGTACGCGAAGCCGGCCTGCGCCTTCTTGGCGATCCCAAGCTGTATGAGGTCCTTCATCTGGTCACTGAACATCTCGGTAAAGATTTTGATATTCTTGCGCCCCGCGGCCTTAAATCCGGAGGGAATTCCGCCAAAGATGTTTCCGATTCCGATTTGGAGGGTGGCTGCGTCCGGTACAAGAGAGGCGAGGTGCTTTCCGATTCGCGCTTCGACATCCGTGAACGGGACGACCGGAGGGCCGGCGAGTTGGCTCGTGCCGACGAACTTGGCCGTGATCTGCTCTTCACGAAGGAAGTTATCGCCGATGGTTCTCGGGATATTGGGATTGACCTCGGCGATGACTTTGATGCCTGGCCGATTGTGAATGATGCTAAGGATCATGTCGTTGTTGGGTCCCAGGCTGTACCGCCCCTGCTCATCCGCTGGGGCGACTCGGACGATGATCGCATCGTAGTGGAACTGGGGTTTATCGGGATCCCTGACCCAGCGAGTGAAATCACCGAGGTATCCGGGGATATAGGCTACGCGGCCTCTGCTATGAGCCTCGCGGAGATTTCCTCCGAGAAAAAGCGCGTGAAGGCGGATCTTTCCTTCCTCGAGATCTGCGGCCTTGCGCATGACGTTCTCGCTGACTCCGTTGACCAGCACGTGAACGTCGTACCCTTTTTGGGCCGTGATCGCTTTTTGCACTAACGCGGCCACGCCGTCCGGGCTCGCACCCGCGGCGATCGGAACGAAGACTTTCGCGCCATCCGGAATCACGTTGATGGCCTTCATGATATCGCTGTCTTCTGCGTACCTCAGGCCCTTGATGACGTTTTCATACGGAATCTGGGGCGCGGGAGGAAGGTGCTTCGCAAGGTTGGCCTTGAAGGCGTCAATTCCTTCCTGTCCATTGACGAACACGATGACGGCGGCATGTCTCTCGTTGGCCGCGTTCATCAGCCGTCTTCCGATCTCGAAATGGGCCACGGACCTGGCCATGCCCAGCTCCGAGAACAGGAATTTTCTCTCTTCTGGGGATGCGCCAGCAGCGGTCCGTCCAAGCTCGATGCCGCTGGTCCATGCCACGCAGTTGTCGTTTTTGCAGGGCGCTCGGAGGTCCGGCAGATCCAGGTACCGTCTGACGTTTTCGGCTTCATCAGGACGGATGCCGATGAGGTGGGCATATCCCAGAATCGGGTTCTTGCTCGGCTTCATGTTTGTTCCTCGGTCAAGCATGAACCAGTCTGACCACCATTCGGTCCGTGGCAGGTCCATTCTTCCCCAGCGGTAGATCGGAGCGCTGGGGTCAGCCGACGGCCTGAAAACGCCCGTTACGTATCGACCTGGCACCTCCACTTGGAATTCGAGAGGAAGGGTCCTCACGCCTGAGTCATCGATCGCGTCGTCGAAATTGAATTTCTTGAGATACGCGGTCATGAGCTCGGGTTGGTTTACGTCCAACGCCACGAAGAGCCTTTGTACCTTCCTCTCTTCCGGACCCACTTCCAGGATCTGCATCGGAAGTTGGTGCTCCTTCGCGAACTTCTCGAGCTTGCTGACCATTCGGAACGTGGATTCGTAGGTCGCTTTGAGCGGCTTGAGAAAATGCTCGGGACACTCTCGAATCAGGTCCGCAAAAACGGGAGCCTGGGTGACAGGCGAAAACGCCAATAAAGCAGCTACGAAGCAGCCAAAAACGAGGCCCCTATTCTTTATTCTCATATGAACAATATGATCCCAGTAAAGCCCTCATTTGCAAAGTGAGCGTATTGTCCAAGATTTTGACGGCAAATCCACTTTTGTGCGGGTTGAGCCATGATCCTCATCCGATCTATTGAATATCAAAAGGATAGTCGTGGTTAGTTCGGGGCATGGAAGTTGCCTCAAGTCCTAGAATGCGGAGCTGGCGCCGACTTCCGATCATCATTCTCGTAGGGCCTGGGCTATTCGCGATGCTGATCGCAGAATTCGAATGGCTTTCGATCCGCGCATCCAGGCCCGAAAGCCCCGGCCGTGCCGTTGCAACGGGAGAAGACTGGGAAATCAAGCGAATCGTGGCGTCTTCCGAGCGCCTCATGAAGGAGCTCGCGAACCACGTCGAGAACGGACGGGCGCGAGCGTCGGATTTCGAGGAAACGCTGGACGGCTTCTCCCGAAACGCGGAGAAGATCGAGCGATTGGCTCTTTCTCTCGGCGATCTCCTGGATCCCTACTCAGAAAGCTTCATCCAGCTGCAGAGCGAGATCGCGGGTTTCATGGGGTTGATCCAGCAGCTTTCTCTCAAGCTCACAAGTTACGCGCACAGCACGCCCAATGAGCCTCTTTTGGAGCTTCGGGGGTTAGTTCAGCGGTTGCACGGCCTTCGGCTTCGCTTGCCTCAAAAGCTGGCCGCGGATCTGCTGGAGTCCCATCTCTTCGGCTCGCGGAGGATCGATGGCGATACGATCGAGCTCGGATTGACCTTCGCCGAGATCTCCATGACCGAGGAGATCGGTCTTCTGCAACCAACGAACGATGAGACGTATGCGAAGCTCGTCCAATTTCAGGCATTGAAGGGAACCCTGATCAACAACTGGGCCTTGAGCCGGATCGGCGTGATCTCTCCTGAAACGAACCTGGCAAGCGGGAGCTGCGCGGATCGTCTTCTCACCTTTCAGCTCCCCGTGAGTTCGCGATCCCGCCAGACAGGGTACCGATCCATTCCTCTGGTCCAGGACCTGGAGCGCTCCGATGCCTACGAGACGTCGCAAGAACGCCTCAAATCCCTCATTCCAGTCAGCAGGTCTCTATGGTTGGCGGATGAACCTTCGATACAGCGCTTGATCAGGAGGCTGCTGGAGTCTAGCCAGGAAAGCCAGGAGCTCGTCGAGTACGAAAGCCGCTTTTCTGGAAGGTCCCGCTTCGAGATCGTCACGGAGTACGCTCAAGACGTTCTGAGCGATCTCAAGACCACGGAGATGCAGGACTGGAATGCATCGGATGGCGATGGAACCCAAGCCGACCTGATCCTGCTGAGTGTCTTGCCGGCCAATGCATGGAGTGTCGATTCGTCGGCGGCTCTCGCGGCTGAATCCGTCTATCAACGCAGGTCCGAGGTGATTGCCGAGGCGTTTTCCCAGATCCTGGAGACAGACTTTGATCCTGAGTTCGCCGCTAAGGGAAGGGACCTCCTGCTTCGCGAGATTCGCAAGCTCAAGCGGGAATGGGTGGCCAAGGCTACCCATTTGTTCCGGGAGGAGCTAGTATCGCGCGAGCGAAGCTTCTCTTCGGATGCGATGTCCAGAAAGAGATTCAAGGATAAAGTCCGGGAGGTTCTCGATGCTGCCGGTCCCGCGGTCTCGAGCGCGGCG
>CAYNDM010000143.1:4162-7884 GCA_964395265.1 uncultured Bacteriovoracaceae bacterium | reverse complement strand
GCTGCGATCAGAATCCAGGTCAGCGCGTAGTTCTTCGTCATCCGTTCCTCCTTTCTTCTCCGTCTTCTAGTCCATGCAGCTCAGCGCGAGCGACTCGAAGAGATCCTTCAAGTCATAGCCTTGGGTCGCGAACTCCTCGCCAGCCTGCTCGATCCATCGTGAGAGCTCCGGAGGGAAATCCTCCCGGAAGGGATTGTCCTTGCAGACCTCGGCATAGACCCGCTTAGCCATGCAGGCAGGGAAAGCGCGCGAATTCGCGATCATCCTTCCGAATTGCCTGACTCCGGTTCCCGATAAGCCACCGCTCCAGCCGAAGCGAAGCGCATGCCTGGGGGTGGTGAGTAGATTCGTGAAGCTGTCGTCGGTGACTGTATGTCCCGCAGCGAAATTGACGTTGTGATTGAGCTTCCACGCCACTGGCAGCCATTTGTAGCGGCTGTTGCAGCCAGGGTCGCCGCTTGCGCAAGGGGTGAGCTTCATCTGCGTTCGCGACTCTTCAGTCTGGCTGTGGGACCGATGACGTCCGAGCTCATGATAGATGGGGCCGTATTTCAGCAGTCCGTTCTCGAAATGGTAGTAGGCGAATGCCCCGCGCATGGCATCCATGGGGGCATGGCAGGTCTTGCAGCCGTTCAAGAACTCCGAAAAGCTTCCGGCCCCGTTAGGGAAACGCTCGACGTCCCGTCCGACATACTCGTCCGAGAGCTCGGCATCGCGCCAGCTGTCGATCGGAGCGCAAAGGAAGTACTCGAACGCCTTCTCGACGGGCCGGCGATTCGTGCCCGCGATGATGTGGGCCTCGGCGAACGACCGAGTCGTGAGGAGGCCGGCGGGATCAGGATTGTCCCTCATGCTGAACACCGTCCCCGATGGGATCGCGACCTTCTGGATCATGTGCTCGGGCACGCCATACGGGTTGAATCGATCGATGCGGTCGAGAGCGCACGCCAGGGGCGCGTTCATCATCTCGAGGGCCTCGTAATGGGCATTGGACTCGAGTACGGACGCCGAGGAGTAGATGCTCGAGTCGTTGTAAAAGAGCTCGGGTTTGGCCCGATAGACGAAATTGCCCGTAAGCAGTTTTCGAGCGTCGATCCGGTCACGGGTGACGCCGACAAATGTGGCGATGAAATCGTTCAGCGGCACGTCAGGGCGTTCCGCACGGGTCGAGATGCGCGCGGCGACCGAGCGCACGGTCTTGTCGTAGAACGAGGGCTCGCGGCTCACGCGCCGGGCGGCGTCCTTGATTCGCCCGCTGTTGAGCAAGGTCCTGACTTCCTCGATCCTCGGATCGAAGAGCGGAAGATCCAATCCGGCCAGGCGCTGGTAAAGTTTTCGCGCGCGCTGGGTGTTGGAATCCGCGGGATCAGAGGCCCGCGATGGATCAAGAAGACCGGGTTCCTGCTGGCATTCGGCCAGGACCGCATCCGCGTCTTGCGGAGAGGGCTCCAGATATTCGCTCGTGATGATCTTAAGCTCGGGGTTGATCGTGTCTTCGGGCCGGCAGCGCTCGGGCGCGACGTCCCGCAGGGTTCCATCCTGCTGCTGCTCGGGCGGCGAGAAGTTGCGGCAGACCTCGTCCCACTTCTTGCCCGGGCTTTCGGCCCAGTAGAGCCGCGCGACGGCGTCGCCCCCGCCATCGAAATACTCGATCTTGATGGGGAGCCTCTCTCCCTGCACCGTATCGATCTCGGCGCCCCAGAATCGGGCGGATTGAGGGTTCATGTAGTTGAACTTCTCTTCTCCTCCCACAGTCAGCTTGACCCCGTCATCCGTGCAGGTGCAGAGCATGAGCTTCCCGGTCTTGGGCGGGATGAGGTACCCGGTCCAGCGGATGGAGAACCGGTCCCTGGGCACGACGGGTGCCAGGGTCGCGTTGCCGCGAAGCACGAAATTGATCTCGCGGTCGATTCTGGAAAGGAGCTTTTTCTGGAAGAGGTAAGCGTCGCCGGTGGCGTTGAACGAATAAATCTCGGCGCGGAGGCCGCCCCCGCTGGACGCGCGGTGCTCCTTGATATGCTTGCGTTCGCATGCGGTGCCGCCCGCGAAGGCGAGGAGAGCGATGGCGATCAGAGATAACATACGCTGAATCAAGCAAAATCCCCCATCTCGTTCTTCCGGCACGGGGCCGGACGGACTTGATTCGACTTACCCCAAGTTCTCTGATTTTAGCGCTTCAGCTCATGCCCTCTGAATGTGTCAACTTCGCCTCAGTGAAGTGATGGGAAAAGGGTTGAAATGACCGCATTTTGGGACGGGGCAGGAGAAGCGCTTATCATCTCCACAAAACATGTTTAGAGTGGAGTTATGCCCAAACTCAATCTTCGCTGGCTTGGCGCCGGAGCCTGTTTTCTCCTCTTTTTTTCCGCACCTGCCTCCGCCGACTGGATGAATTTCGCTCCGCTCTTCGAAGCGACCGGCAAGCAGCCCACGCGCTTGGAGCTTTCGGGCGGGATGTATTCGAATTCCGATGTCGTCGACCAGGACCGGACGCTCGATCGCGGCGAACACCGTCTTTCGCTTTCGGTCCCAGTCAGCCAATCGCCTCGGGGTGCGCTCTCTTTTCGGCTGGATTCGGAGTACCGGCCGGTGTTTTCGGATGCCGAGTTCAAGAACGATCTTCCCGACGTTCCGGATAACCTCTATCGGCTCATGGCTCGCGCGGATGGCGTGCTTCTGACACAGGGTGGGGCAACTCTGGGGGCGAGCGGCGGCTTCGGTACGGCGAGCGACTCTCTTTTCGAAAGCAGCAGGGAGCTCGTTTACGAGGGAGCGGTCTTCTGCAGGACTCCCATGCAGTCAGGGCAAGGATGGATATTCGCGGTTCACTTCTCCAATAACCGAAACTACCTGCACCGGTTCCCCCTTCCCGGAGTGATGTATTCCAGCCGCGGACGAGAGGCCTTCAATTTTACATTCGGCTTTCCCGTCAGTGCGGCTTCGCTCGCGGTTTCGAGGAATCTGAAATTCCGGCTCGCCGGCTTCATCGGCCGTGAATTGGAGCTTTTGGGGGAGTGGAAGGTGGAAGGGGGAGAGTCTTTCATTTTCGGAGTGGATTGGCGGCAAACCGGATATCTCCGGCACGGTCGGATCTCTCCGGATCGTCGCCTTTATTTCGACGAGAAACGCGCTTTCGGTGGGTTATGGGCGGCACTCACGGAAGGGGTCGGATTCAGCGCCCGAGCCGGCCTGGCCTTCGACCGGTATCTCTTTCAGGGCAGCAGCATCTTCGACCGCGAGCGTTCCGAGCCGCTGGAGCTCGGAGCCGCTATTTTCGGGTCGCTTCACCTGGTCGCCCGTTTTTGAGGCTCTCTCGGATCTCCATCCAGATCTCGAAGTATTTCCACGAGGGAGGGGCGTCCGCAGGCTGATGGTGATCAGGCCTCAGTTTCAGGTCACCCGTGGAGAGCAGGACCGTTCGCACCTTCTCGTTCTGCAGCGCCTTTTCCCGCATCGCCTCGACGATCAATCGATAGTGCTCGTCCTTGCCTGAAGTCCAGTACTTCATCCTCTTCCCTTCGAAGCTCACCCAGTCGATGCCCAGAGTTCGCATGTGCTCGAAACCGATGTCCCCGGCTTTCTTCGCCTCGAACGCCGTCATCTGCGAGACCTGCTCGCGGGTGAAAGGCCATTTGACGCGCGGATCGCGCGCTCGAGGGTCCTGTGGGCCCTCGGGATAGAACATCATCTGCCAGAACCCTTCGACGCTCGCGGATTTTTTT
>CAYNDM010000143.1:3312-4152 GCA_964395265.1 uncultured Bacteriovoracaceae bacterium | reverse complement strand
GGGCAGGATCTCCCAGGACGGAGCGCCCTCTTTGGGAACGGGAGCCCACCAGTGCTCGGGATATCCCTCGCGGGACGCCGCTCTCGCGGCTGAATGCAACGAAACCAACAGGACAGCCCCCATGAGAACCGATTTCATCGAACGGGATGTTGGCCCGGAGTCCGGAGTCTGTCAACGGGCTCGCATCATGGGTGGACTTGCAGGATAGCGTGGGCTTGCATTGTGGCGCGGGTTCACGTCATGGCGCCGTTTCGCATCAAGGCGTATAAGTCGCCGTCACGCCCGTGGGGTTACGGATATAGGTCAGCGAACCGATCCCGCTGACCGCTTTGCCGGTCGTGGTCTTTCCGCTCAGCGCGCTGACGTCACGCCCTCCCGCCTTGATCGCTTCGACGACATCGGAAGCGGTGTACTTGGGATTCGCGGCCATGATGAGTGCGGCGAGCCCGGATACGTGCGGTGTCGCCATCGACGTGCCGTTGAGAACCAGGTGCCGGTTGGTGTCGATCACGACTTTGACGAGCTTGAAGCCGAACAGGGCGATCCCTTCGCCGACGTTGGAGCTGTCGCTCTTGAACTGAAGGCCGACGGCGCAGGTGCTGGTCGTGCACGAGGTCAAGTCGACCTGAAACGGGTACGCGATCAGTTTGCCCGAACCGTCGTCGGTTCGACCAGCCATCGACATGAGCTCCTCACCTCCCACGGTGGGGTCGCCTCCCGAAGCCTTCGCGTGGATGCTGAAGGAGGCTCCTGGCTTCACGTCGATCGCCGCGGAAAACTTGATATAGGCCGAACCCGTGCTCACGTCGCCCAGATTGAACGTTTTGTAGAGTTTCGAGC
>CAYNDM010000143.1:0-3302 GCA_964395265.1 uncultured Bacteriovoracaceae bacterium | reverse complement strand
GTTGGGATCCTGGTCCCAATTCGACGGGAGGATCAGGCCCGGGCCGCTATTGATCGATGCCGGCGTCCAGGCGCTTCCGGACGCGGTCTGAAGAGTCCATGCTCCGGTGCCCGAGGTGGCCAAGGAATCCGAGATCGCGGGCTTCTGGTAACCGTGCCACGACGAAACGATATTCACGCCGGGCGCGCCGACGTCCACGCTGGACGAGCCGTAGTTGGAGAAGCTGGCCAGTTGGTATGCCTGGTCCAAGGCAGCCACGCAGACGAGGTTCGAGTGGGTGTAGTTGCAGGGATATTGGGGCGTTTGTTCATTGTTCGTTCCCTCGTTCCCCGCGGCGACGACGACCACGACTCCGGCCGACGCTGCGTCATTCAGAGCCGAGTTGAGGGCTGGGTCGAAACTTCCCCCTCCCAAGCTCATGTTGATGACTTTCGCCCCGTTTCTCACCGCGAACTTCACGCCTTCGGTGATATCCGAAGTGGCTCCGCGCCCATCCCCGTCCATAGTCCTGACGGCCATGATCCTGGCTTTCCAGCAGATGCCCGCGCCTCCCACTCCGTTTCCGGCTCGTGCGGCGATTGTTCCCGCCACATGAGTGCCATGGCCGTTGTGGTCCATCGGATTGTTGTCTCCGGTCACGAAGTCGAAGCCATGGTACGGGTAGGCTCCGCCTCCGTCCCACATATTCGACGCGAGATCGGCGTGTCTGTAGTTGACCCCGGAGTCGATGACCGCGACGATGACCGAGCTGCAGTCATTGGCGATGTCCCATGCTTTCTCCATTTCCATGTCCTGGCCTGGAGTGCCGGGATTGTTCGTCGTGCGGATGCTATCCACGGCGTTGCTGTCGCTGCTCGCGGGCGAGATCTTCTGCCCGGTGTTCTTGATTCCCCACTGTTGGCTGACCAGGGGATCGGACGGAAGAGCGTTGATGTAATAGTAATAGTCAGGCTGAGCGTACTCCACGGTGGGATCGTTCTGATAAAGGCCTACCGCATCCTCCACCGAGAGGCTTTCAGGCAATCGCATCAGGCTGGTCCCGCGGACGCTGAGGTCCCGCACCCATGAGCCTGGCAGCTCGGAGAGGACCTGCGCCCTGCGGGCGATACCCACCGACTCCTTGAACTTGACGATGACGTGGCCCGGGCGAAACTGTGGTCGGCGCTCCTCTTCGACGACGAACGGCTCCGTGGAGCGGACATGCGCGACGGCGAAGATCTGGATGGTGATGATTGCGAGGACCCATTTATGAACGCTCATCTTCATTGCCTCCGCCTATGGGATGCTCACCGAGACCTCGTCGGAGGGTTCGCTCTCGGATCCTGGCCCTTTTCCGTCCCGCTTGAGGGCGGAATAGGCCACGACCTTGATGTAAACAGTTTTCGCGCCGGACGGCAGGTTCGATAGGACCGCTTGAGTCGGTGCCTGCGAACCCGAGACATAAGGAATGTTGACCGAAGGAGCTTTGGTGATGCTGAAGCCGGGAGAGGTGCTGTAGTAAACCCGGTAGCCGCCTCCCGGTTGATTGACGGCTTTCTCGCGGTTAGCCTGCCAGCTGACCGTGACGCTTTTTTTGGAACCTGGATTCGTGGTCTGGATAGGCGTCGGCGACGGCTGAGGCAGAGTGGGACGGGGAGTAGCGAAGGGGGCAGACGCCTCTTCATAAAGGTTCTGAGTCCTGCGTTGCATGACTGAGACTTCGGAATTGCAGGCGCTTGTGGTCCAAACGAGCGCGAGCACCAAAGCGATGTTGAGCTGTCCCCTCATTGTCCCAATTACCCCTAGAGTTCAGGATACCGTCGATCCTGGCGTCAAAGAATGTGTCGCTTGGGACACGATTCCGAGCTCGGGAACTCCAAATATTCTGTTCAGGCCCTTTAGCCAGTCTTGAGAATCACGCGCGTGGCCTCGTTTCCCGCCTGCTGAGAGGATGAAGCCTGATTCGCTGGCGCCGTGGTTTCGAACTCCGGGCCGAAGACGAAGCTGTAGACCGAATTGAGATCCACCTGGCCCTCGTAGACGCGCGCTAGGGCGTCCTCGGCGAGGTTGCGCATGCCTTTGGCGCGGGCCCGCTCCAGGATCTCGGCTTTCGAGCTGGATCGGCTGATCATGTCGGAAATCTCGGCGTCGGGCACGAAGAGCTCGAAAATAGGGATTCGGCCCGTCACTCCCGCGATGCATTTGTCGCAGCCTACCCCCTGACGATAGAATTTCCCTCCAGCCGGCGGGGACAGGATCCGGTACATGCGCTTAAGCATCCCTTTGTCGGGAATATAAGCTTGCTTGCAGCCATCGCAGATCTTGGGAACGAGCCTTTGGGCCAGTGATCCGATCAGAGTCGTGCCAATGAGGGTTGGATCGATGCTCAGGGCTTCAAGACGAGGCACGACGCCGATGGCATCCCGGGTATGCAGCGTGGTGAGGACAAGGTGTCCGGTCTGAGCGAGCTGGACAGCCGCTTCGGCCGATTCGTGGTCCCGGACCTCGCCGATGAAGATCACATCGGCATCCTGCCGCATGAAGGAACGGCAGAGGGATGCGAAGCTGGTCTTCGGCGTCACCTGGGTATGGCTGACATAATGAAGCCTGGTCTCGATCGGGTCCTCGGCGGTGATGATCTTTCGCTCGGGCGAAGCGAGATGGGCAATCAGGGAGTAGATCGTCGTCGTCTTTCCCGAGCCGGCGGGGCCGTTCAAAATGATCATTCCCGATCTCTGCTTGATGAGATGGATGACCTTGGCTTGGAGGCTTGGAGCCATCATGAGCTGGTCGACCTTCGGAGGCCTTTCGTTTCGCTGCACCCGGATCACCACATCCTCGGAGTCCAGGCTGGGGACCGTCGCCACGCGAAGCACGATCTGTCCCTCGGCGCTGTTGAGATGGATCTGGCCGTCCTGCGGCACCATGGTATCGGTGATGTTCATCCCGGCCAGGACCTTGAACCGGGAGATCGTCTCCTTGTAGTAGGAGTTCATGAAGTCCGAGCGCACCATCTGAAGTTTGCCGTTGATTCGAAACCTCAGAAGGTAAGGTTCCTGTCCTGGAACAGGTTGGCTCAATCCCAAATGGATATCGCTCGCCTTCAGCTTGAGCGCCGTGGCGATGATGAAATCCACAATCTCCGGAGGCGTTTGCGGGCGGCCTCTCGGGGGATTCAATTGATAGACGTTAGCCATTAATCACTCGTCCCTAGTTTTCCCATCGGAATATCGCCGGAGTTTCTTGATTGGCGAGGGGTGTGTCTGCCTCTCCGTGAGACGAGTTCGATCAATGATTTCGATGTGCTGGCAACTCCATAGAAT
>CAYNDM010000142.1:0-7889 GCA_964395265.1 uncultured Bacteriovoracaceae bacterium | reverse complement strand
CTCGAGACTCAGGCCTTTGCCGGCTCCGCCGGTGTTCTCCGTCGAACGCTGAGCAGGTATTCGTAGCGCCCAAGACCGGCCACCGCGATCAGAATCAGGATCGCGCCCAGAATCTGTATCCAAGTGATCGCTTCGCCCAGGAGCGCGTATCCTAATATCGCCCCGGCCACAGGCTGGATGAAAAGCGAAAGCACTACGGAAGCTACCTCCAACCGGGTCAATGCCCACATCCACAAGGCGTAACCACCCGCGGTCGCTATTGGCCCATCCAGAGAAGCGCCAGAAAACTTCTTGTGGTCAGCGCTGAGAATTCAGGGAATCCGGCAAGGAAATAGGTCACGGCGGTCAGGATGAGGACTCCAATCAAGATCGCGGGACCGAAGATCGCAAGAGGCGGAAATCGAAGGGTGAGCTTTCTTCCGATCACGGAATAAGTCGCCTCTCCCGCCAGCGAAACCAGGATCAGCAGGTTGCCCCAAAGATGCTCCTCGGAAATTCCCGAAAAGCTCCCTGGGCGGATCCCGCTCAAGAGCGCGAAACCGGCCACCGCGGCGACGAACGCGGCCAGATGTGCCGCGCTCAAGCGCTCCCGAAGGATGATCCAAGCCAAAAACACGGTCACCAGAGGTTCCATCGCGATAATGATCGCCTGGTCCACCGCTCGCGACGCGTTCAATCCAGTCAGCGTCAGCAGCGGCGAAAACGTGAACGCCATGAAGCCCACCCAAGCGAAAAGGGCCCAATCCCGTACGCCAGCGCCCTTCGGGACAAAGGCGTCGCGCCGAATTCCCAGGATCGCGGCCATGACGGCAAACGCGACGAGAGCGCTCGAATAGCGCAGCCAAGCGGCATGGGCAGGCTCGAAGTCCACCAGAAGCCACTTGCCCATGACGGGAGTGGCTGACCAGACCAGATTGAAGAAGATGAGGCCGGCAAAGATCCTGATGGGCACCGCTATGAGCTAGCGCATTTCGAAGAGGGATGCGAGAACTGGATCATGAGCTCGAAAAAAACCGAGAACATCGCCAAGACACCGAAAGACTCCGCCACCACGATGACCGAAATGGTCTTGCCCACGGATACCAACGCACTCGGCACCATCTTCGGCGGCAAGGTCATGTCCTGGATCGATATCGCCGCGGCGATCGCCGCCGGGAGGCACGCCAGAAAAGTCGTGGTCACGGCATCGATCGATGCGCTTCACTTCGTTCAACCCGTCAAGCTCGGGCATGTCGTTCACATCCGCGCTTCGGTCAATTACGCGGGCAGATCCTCCATGGAGGTCGGCGTCCGCGTGGACTCGGAGAATCCGATCACGGGCGAGCGCTACCATACGGCAACGGCCTACACTACGTTTGTGGCGCTGGACGACCATGGAAAGCCTTCTCCGGTGC
This sequence comes from uncultured Bacteriovoracaceae bacterium, assembly GCA_964395265.1. Taxonomy (GTDB): domain Bacteria; phylum Bdellovibrionota; class UBA1018; order UBA1018; family UBA1018; genus CAYNDM01. Next base: position 6,495 of record CAYNDM010000142.1, on the reverse strand, counting down.
CGCCGATCCGACCCGAGACACCTGAGGAGATCCGAAGATACGAACAGGCGAAAGCGCGCAGAAACTCCCGGATCAAGCTGGCCGAGGAGCTCAAGCGGCATGTGAAGGAAGCCGACTGATTCCCTGATCAGTCCTCCAGCTCTCCAACCTCGTCGTCGGCAGAAGGAACCAGGAACCGCTCGTACTCCTCGGTAAAGGCGAGAGGAGTTTTGCCCAGTTCTCCGCGGATCCGATCGATGTAAAGCACGCCCGCAAGATGATCCAGCTCGTGCTGAAAAACGGTGGCCAGGAACCCTTCCGCTTCGATGCTCTGGGGTTCGGCGCGGTGGTCGAGATAATCAACATGGATCTTTCTGGGCCGATAGACCAGGCCCCGAAGCCCGGGAACGGAGAGGCATCCCTCCCAGAATCCCTGCTCGGTCGGATCGAGCACGGTGATCTTGGGATTGTAAAGAACGGTGAGCGGGGAAGATCCCATTCCCGGATAGCGCTGATTGCCATCATCGAACCCCACCAAGGCCAGCTGGATCGGCTCATGGATCTGGGGTGCGGCCAGCCCGATGCCGCCGTACTCGGACATGGTATCGACCATATCCTGAACAAGTCGCTTCATTTCCTCCCCGAGAATCTCTTCTCGCTTAAGCTCTCGAGCGCGCTGCCTCAACACCGGGTGCCCCATCCGGGCGACTTTTCGGATAGCCATGGTCCCTTTCCTCCATCCCGGAGCCTACCACAGGTGGAATCACGAAGGCATCGAAGGTAAACTGCGGGGATATGGAAGATCCCCGCTTCTGCCGAGTCTATCTCTTTCGCCATGGGCAGACCGATTGGAACGCGCAGGGGAGGATCCAGGGCCATCTGGACGTGAGCTTGAACGAAACCGGGCGACTCCAGGCCAGTTCATTGATCCCCCACGTGTGTCGTCTCGAGATCGAAGCCATCTTGAGCTCGGATCTGTCCCGGGCTCTCGAAACGGCACGGATCGCGGCCAGTCAAGCGAACGCCCCGGTGTTCTCGGATCCAGGATTGAGGGAAATCCATTTCGGAATCCTCCAGGGCCTTTCTCGTGAGGAGATCCGTGAGCGGCTCGGCGAAGACCTTTCGCACCGCCTTCGCCATGAACCTTTGTCGGACGCCGACATGGAAGCGCTCGGAAGCGAAACCGGCGAACAGGTCAGAGCCCGTGCCACCGAGACCATACTTAGGTTCGTCCGCGAGCGAAGCTACCGGCGGATCGGGGTCGCGAGCCATGGCGGCGTGATCAGGCGATTGATCCTGGCCGCCACGGGGGAATTTCCGTCACCCGTGCCGAATAGCTGCTTTTATCCGATGATCGTCGATCGCGACTCGGGAGAAATGAGACTCGAGCGTTTCATGCTCTTTCGCTGACCTGCTCCTTCGCCGTTCAGCGATCCAGATCGCTCAGCAGCCGCGCCAAGCGGTGCACATCCTCGAAGGAGTTGTAGAGCGGAGCGGGAGCCGCGCGAATGATGTCGGGCTCGCGGAAATCGCAGATCGCTCCCGCCGCGATCAATCGCTCCAGTTTCTCCTTCGCTCCTCGCTTGAATCGCAGAGACAACTGACAGCCGCGCTGAGCCGGATCGCTGGGCGTGATGATCTCGCAATCAGGGTGGTCATCGAGCAGGAACTCCAGATAGGCAGTCAAAAGCTCGCTCTTGCGCCGGATCTCAAGCATTCCGGCCCGATCGAAGATCTCGAGCGAAGCCCGCATCGGCGCGAGAGAAAGAATTGGATTATTGCTCAGCTGCCAGCCTTCGGCGCCGGGGCTGGGGTCGAAGCGAGGCCTCATCTGAAAGCGCGTGGCCTTGTGGTTTCCCCACCACCCTTCGAAGCGAGGCAGATCGGCCGAATGCGCGTGTCTCTCATGGACGAAGCAGCCCGCGATCGCTCCTGGACCAGAGTTGAGATATTTGTAGGTGCACCAGACCGCGAAATCGACGTCCCAATCATGGAGCTGAAGGACGAGGTTCCCGGCACCGTGGGCGAGATCAAACCCGACGCGACAGCCTTTTCGATGGCCTGCCTCCGTGATCGCCGCCATGTTGAATGCCTGGCCCGTCAGGTAATTCACGTTTCCGAGGAGAATCAACGCGATCTGGTCGCCCTTGCGCTCGATCGCATCCAAGACGTCCTCGTGACGAAGCGTCGCCTCTCCCTCGCGGGGCTGGAGCTCCACGATCGCATCGGTCGGATCGAATCCGTGAAAACGCGCCTGGGACGCGACGGCGTATTGGTCCGAAGGAAACGCTCCCGCCTCGACCAGGATCTTGTACCTTTCGCGAGTGGGCCGATAGAACGAGACCATCATCAGGTGCAAGTTGACCGTCAGCGTGTTCATGAGGGTCACTTCGATGGGATGGGCTCCGACGATCCTGGCCATCGATTCGCTCAGGCTCTCATGATAGGTCATCCACGGATGCAGGGATTTGAAGTGGCCTTCGACGGCCATGGATGCCCAGACGTCCATCTCGTCATCCACTGCTTTGCGCGCCGCCTTTGGCTGAAGGCCGAGCGAATTGCCGGTGAAATAGAGGCAAGGCTCTCCTTGAGGATTCGTCGGAAAGATGAACTCGTCCCGAAACCGCGAAAGCGGGTCCTTGCGATCCATCTCGCGCGCGTACTCCAGGGCGTGCCGCATTGCTGATCCCTCCTTAGCTGCCAAGCGCGCTGAAATCCTCCAAGAGGATCGCTCGAACTGGTGACGCGTCAGCGTCCTTGAGCTTCAGCGGCAAAGCAAGAAGGGTATACACGCCCGGAGGAACTTGGTCGAGCACGAGACCCTCGAGATTCGCCACCTGGGTTTCGGCGATGGCGTTATGGCTTTCGAGGTCCTTGTCCTGCGCGGGATCGATCGAGGGAGTATCGATGCCGATCAGGACGACGCCTTGGCTTGCCAGGCTCCGGACCAGCCCCCCAGAGAGGGAGTTGAAATCGTCGCTCCACTTCTCGGGATTCGGAAAAGAGCGGGTCTTGAACAGGATACGCTTGGCTTCGATCGGGATGCCTCTCAGATGCTCGACGCGGATCCGCTCGGATCGAGGAAGGGAGACCTCAATCACCTGACAACGCCCCATGTAGCGGCTCAGGTCGCAGGCTGCGATTCCCTGGGCTCCAGGGCGATAATGATTAGGGGCATCCGCGTGGGCGCCCAGATGAACCGTCGTCGAGATATGGGAAAGGAGAAACCGGCATCCTTGGTCGAAATTCACGATCACCTTGCGCGAATAAGGATGGTCGCCGGGAAAGACCGCCGTCTTTTCTGAGATCTCCGGGCTGATGTCGTAGTACTTCATCGATCCCCTGGCTGGGCGTCAGACGCGCAGTTTCGGTCGACCTTCGCCGTTACGAGAAGCTCGACCTCCGACCAGGTCTTCGAGACTCCATCCTCTCCCCGATGCAGATCTCCGCAGAGGACGTGAAGCGAGTCAAACGGCACGCGAAGCCCCAGCTTCAGCAGATCGGTACTGCCCTGAGCGGTGAGCACTCCTTGCTCGTTCACGGCGTAGGGAATCTTGATCTCCCGAGCCTCCCCATTCATGCGCAGCTGAACCGTGAGCTCTCCCTTCCGATCGTCTCCCTTGGCTTTGAGGCTGCCCAGGATATGGTCGCTTCCGGCCATCTTTTGAAAGAACGCTTTGGAAATATTTGAGTCGCGGGCGGCCTCGCCCTGCGTGGTCGCGCCCGCCGCTAGATTGTAAATGATCGAATTCAAGAGGCCGGGAACGGAGGAGCCTCCATTTTTTGACCGGACCGCGATTGTCTTGAAGCTGCCTTTGACCGGGGCCTTGGCCGTAGTTTTGAAGGCGGTCCATTGCAGCTCAGGCTGGCCGTCCAGGCGAAAGTCACACTTGGGGGCCGCATGTCCGTCAGTGGCGAGCCCGGTGATCAAGAGCGCGATGCTCATACTCAGTCGGTTGATTGTAACCATAGTTCCCTCCCGATGCGATCGAGTCGATCCACTTTGAATTTAGGCCTAAATCCTCGCAACTATTTGATCTTTTGGTATCGCATTACCCTCAATAGATCCACAGATCCACCAGAAATAAAATTGACTCATAGCGTCATCCATTATATAACCCTCGGCCTTGAAGGAGACTTCTGTATGAAGAGCAAGCTGTTTGTTGGTGTTTTGTTGATGGTGTTAAGCGGAAGCCAGGCCTTTGCAGACCCCATCGAAGGAGATTGCGAAGAAGTTGCGCGCGACATCGCCCTTGGAATCGCTAATGCGACGAACCCGCCCAGCGAATATACGGTCGAGGAATCTAAAACCCTGAGCGTCAAAGTTCCCAATCAGGGAGGCAGTGGCGAAGAGGCAGCAGTCGAAACGTATCAAGTAAAACTGAAAGGCGATGGGTTCTCCTCAGAACTGACTTACAAGCCGCTCATCATCACCGTATACGGATCCGGTGATGGTTGCAGTTTCGTTTCGGCCTCGCTCGAAGACGCTGCGAACTGAACCAAGACCGACTCAGGTAGCGATCATTTTCACGATCGTTTGACCACTCAAGCTCGCGCTGGAGACCTCGCCTTACCTGGGTGGTCTCGCGCGAGCTTTTTTTATATGGATTTCTGGATTGCGGTTTTCAGGATCGCCGATTCCGGATCTCGCCTTAGCGCCTGGGCTTCTCCAAGCGCGTTCGAACTTCCCAAAGGAGCGGAAAGCATTTCTTGGAAGTCGTGGATCGCAGGTATCCCACGCCGCTTGAACCCCCGGTCCCCCGCTTGAACCCGATCACGCGCTCAACCACGCGAACATGGTGCTCGCGCCAGAGCGCCAGGTACTCGTCGAACTCCACCAGGGACTCCGTCAGCAGGTAGAGCGGCAAGTGCTGATCCGTCTTTTCGTAGATCGGCCGAAGCGCGCTCAGGATCGCTTCAGTGCCAGCGGCGTCTCCCTTTCGCTCCAACTCGTCGGCGTTCTCGGGAATATCGAAGCCCAGCTTGCGGAGCATCTGATAGTAGGCCCCGCGCAGGTCGATCTCGTGCATGCGGCGCTTGAGCTGATCGATCATCTCTGGGCGATTCTTGAAGAAATGAAGGTATCGTTCGTCCTTCAGGCCGGCCATGAACTCGATCTCCCGGAACTGGAGGCTCTGGAAGCCGCTGGCAGGCATCAGGCGGTCACGGAACTCGAGAAACTCCGCCGGAGCCATGGTCTCGAGGATATGGATCTGAGGGACCATGAGCCGCATGATCTCGCCGACCCGCTTCATGAAGTGATGAGCGCGCAGGACTTCGCCTTCCAGCATCTTGGACATGGCGACGCCGAGCTCATGCTTCACCAGCTTGAACCAAAGCTCGTACGCCTGATGAATCACGATGAAGAGCATTTCATCGTGATGAGGCGGGTCTGATTGCGGGAGCTGCAGCCCAAGGAGCTCCTTGACCTTCAGATAATCGTTATAAGTCAGGTCGGAGCGCCCGTAGACCGAGGGATCGCCAACACCTCCGCCGTGCATTGGGCATCCGCCGCCCGCGGAGAAAGGATGTTCAGAGTCGTTCTTCGAGTCAGTCATGGAATCCCCTCAATTCTTGGTGATCGAAGCGAAGATCTCTCCCAGCTTCTGGTTGGATTGCGCCTCGATGTCCTTGTGAAGCGAGTCGCCGTGCGCATCGATGGTCACGACCGCGGGGAAATTCTCCACTCGAAGCTTCCAGATGGCTTCAGGACTGCCGAACTGCTCGATCCCGTAGACATCTTCGACTTCCCGAATCGCTTCGGCCAGGACCTGGGCCGCGCCACCGATGGCATGCAAATACACGCACCCGAACTCCTGGCAAGCTTGCCGGGTCTTCTCGCCCATGCCGCCCTTCCCGATCACAGCCCGGATTCCCATCCGCTTGATGATCCCGGCTTGGTAGGGCTCCTCGCGGATCGATGTGGTCGGACCGGCGGCCGTGACGACCCACCTACCCTTCTTCTTCATCACGACCGGGCCACAATGATAGATGATTCCGTCCCTGAGGTCGAAGGGAGGGTTATTGCCCTCGTTCAGCCATTTATGAACCGCATCGCGACCGGTGTACACGGTCCCGCTGATCTCGACCATATCTCCGACCCTGAGAGAGCGGATCTTTTCTTCTGTGAAAGGCGCATCCAATCGAATCATCGTCTTCTCCTCAGTAGAGCCATTTCTTGATTTCGCATTGAGGGGTCAAAACCGCGCCCTGCCGCCTGTAGGCCCAGCACATATAGGAAACGCTGACGAAGAACGAAGCCGGCACGCGATTGAGCGCTCCCACCTTCACTCCCATCAAAGTCGTCTTCCCCCCGAAGCCCATCGGGCCGATGCCGAGCCGGTTGGCGTCCGCCAAGCATTCTTCCTCGAGTCGGGCCAGCACCGGGTTGGGATTCTTGTCTCCCATCTTTCGGAGGAGCTGCTCCTTCGAATGAAGGTAACCCGTCGCGCGATCGCCGCCGATCGTGACTCCAAGGACACCCGGCCCGCACCCTTTGCCCTTAGCCTGCTGGAC
>CAYNDM010000141.1:0-7926 GCA_964395265.1 uncultured Bacteriovoracaceae bacterium | reverse complement strand
CTATGAGTAATAGTAAGTGGAGAATGCTCCGCCACGCGGGATCGCGCCTTTCGTCCATGGCTGCCTTGGTTTGTGACGAGCCCAGCTTGGCCTCCTGCAGATCCTCCTGCTCACGGATCCTGCTCAGCTCCTTGCGGAAACAGAACGTGACCGTGGCAGTGTTGATCAGGATCGCGATCAGCGCTTTCCAGCCGAAATGAGTCGCCATGAACTGAAAGTCCCAGTTCCACTTATGGGCCACCATTAGCACCGGAGGAGCGGCGAAAGGAGTCAGCGTTCCCCCGATCGAAACGTTCACGAAAAGAATCGCGAGCGTGGCGTACATGAACTTCTTTGAAATTCCCCGGTCGTAGATCGCCTCCTTGAGAATCAGCGCTGTCACGGTCATTGCCGCGGGCTCGGTGATGAAGCTGCCTAAGATCGGCCCTAGAGTCAGGGTGATCAGGTAGAACGACTTGACTCTCCCCATCGGAAGGCGGCCTGCGATGGCGCGAATCAGATCCGTGGCGAATTGGATCACGGGGCGCGTCGCAGCAATGGTCATGATAACCAGGACGAACGCCGGCTCGGTGAAGTTTAACGCCTCAAGATAGCGCACGGGTTTATCGATGCCGAGAGAAATCACGCAGATCGCGAAGAAAATGCCGGCCCATAGGCCAAAGACGACTTCGATCTCCGCCAATAGGTGGAAGAAGTTCTCGCCCACTGACCCGGGGCGATACCGCAGCGCCAGGTGCTCGAAGCGTTTGACGAGGAAGGTGTGGAGAATCGCCAGCGCGAATATCGATGTTGCGAGAACGTTGATCAAATCCGGATGCATATCATCGATTATACTATACCGATTCGCCGGTGAGACCAAAGGCTTTCGGGACGAGGTCGCGCCCGCGCATGGACAGCTCGATGCGAGCGCGATAAGTTCGGGCGCGTGAAAAGCAGAAACGATCTCCCACAGGAGTTGCGCTCATTGGTCAAGAACGCCGTCGCTCTCCTGGGCGAGGTGATCAGGCATGAGCTGGGCGAGCATGCATTCGACCAAATCGAATCGGTGAGGCGCGAAATGGCCGCTCTCCGTGGCAGAAGCTCCCGCGAGGCCGAGAGGAGCCTGCGAAGGCTCATTGAGCGATTCAAGAAGATGCGGCCAGTCGAGCGCGACGGTTTCGCTCACTCCTATATCCTGATGCTCGAGCTGATGAATGCCTGCGAGAACGCCTATCGGACGCACCGTTTAAGGGCTAGGACAAGACAAAAGATCGAGAAAGCACCCGAAGCGATCATCCATGTCATGACTGCGCATCCGACCGAGGCGAGATCGCCCGAGAACATCGCGATCTTCAATTCGATCCAGCGCGTTCTCACGGATGCGCTGAGCACCGGGTTCGAAGCGGAGCAGCTGAGGCTGAGGCATCAGCTGGAGCTCGCATGGAGGCTCTCTTCCGCCCGTGCGCGAAAGCCCCGAGTGATCGACGAGGCCGAGCACATCTATTCGATCATTTTGAAATCAGAGACGCTCGAGTCCCTGTTCCGGCTTGAAAGAGAAGTCGCGCCGGTTTTTCTGCGAACCTGGGTCGGGGGAGACAAGGACGGGCATCCGGGAGTGGATCATGTCGTGATGACCCGAAGCCTCCAGACCGCGCGCGATTCCCTCTTGCTGTTTTGCCGAAGAAAGCTGGCGCTGGTACGTCGCGACGCGAGGCTGATCCGGGCGGAGCGCTTGGCGAGACGGATTTCAGAAGCCGAAGAGCTCCTCAGAAGCCTTCGACAGATCCGGGCGGGCGACGGTGGGCGCGTCAAGAAGTTTCGCCAGAAGATCGGATCGCTGTTTCAAACCTACTCGAACGTCGTGGGGGTTCCCCATCCAGGTCTGATCGAGCTCAAGCAGCTGGTTCATGGGTTTCCAGGCATGGTGGTACCGCTTGAGCTCAGGGAGTCCTCCGATCTCCTCGAATCCGCCCGGGAGTCCAGGGCGATTCGCGGCATGCTGGCATCCCTCAGGCGGATTTCCAGAGGCGGAAGCGTGAAATGGTACGCCCGCGGCTTCATCGTGAGCATGACCCGCAACGTCGACGACATCCGGAACGCGTTCAGGATCTGTCGTTCCGAGCTTGGGAACCTCAGCCTTCCTGTTGTTCCGCTTTTCGAACAGCGGCACGCTCTCATCTCGGCTCCTCGCATCGTGGGAGAAATCCTGAAGGATCGCGAGATTCGCCAGGTAATCGCCGAATCCTGGGAAAACAGCATGGAGTTCATGCTCGGTTATTCGGACTCCGCCAAGGAGATCGGTGTGCTCGCCAGCCGCATCGTGATCGGGGACGCGATCCGCCGGCTCGATCGGCTTTGCCGCAAGGAAAAGATCACACCCGTGTTTTTCCACGGTTCGGGAGGAAGTGTCTCGCGCGGAGGTGGATCGATCGAGGAGCAGACCGCTTGGTGGCCCGAGAGCGCGTTGAAGCGCTATAAAGTGACCATCCAAGGGGAGATGATCGAGCGCCTTTTCTCCAGCCCGGAGATCCACGAAGGACAGATCGAGAAAATCGCCGCCAGATGCGGGAGATCGCCCCGCCGGAGCAAGCCCATCAGCGACTCCGTTCGCGCGTTCTCCGAGAAGGTGCGTGAACGCTACGAGAGCCGCGTGCACTCGGAGGAGTTCCTCGAAGTGGTGCAGCGGGCGACCGCCTATCCTTATCTGAGCACGCTTCGCATGGGATCCCGCCCGACCAAGCGCGGAAAAGTGGGCTCCGTCTTGTCCCTACGCGCGATTCCCTGGGTGCTCTGCTGGACGCAGACACGTGTGCTCTTCCCGGCGTGGTGGGGAGCGGGGGGAGCTTGGAGCGAATCCACCCCTTCGGAGCGCGCGGCACTGAGGCGTGGGTTCAAGAGGGATGAGCTTTTTCGGTCCTTCGTCAAGCTCTTGGGGTTCACGCTCGCGAAGGTGGAACTCCCTGTCTGGAAGATCTACCTGGAACGCAGTGCGCTCGATCCGGCCGTGGCGCAGAGGACCTATCGCGATTTCGAGACGGAATTTCGATTGTCCGTCAAGTTCGTGCGGGAGATCACAGGTGAGCGGGAGTTGATCTGGTTTCGCCCCTGGCTCGCGACCAGCATCCGGTTGCGCTCTCCCATGATCCACCCGCTCAATATGCTGCAGATCCTGGCTCTCGAGGAGCGTTCGCCGGCCTTGATCCGCGAGACCGTGACGGGCGTGGCGAGCGGCATGCTTACGACGGGGTAGCGCTTTTTTGGCGAGGTAACCAAAAAGTTGACGCCGACTGGTCCGTATCGGAAGTGGATGAACCGAATTCTCCGAAAAGCGCGAGTTTCCGGGTCAGTTTCGAGACCCGGATTCCGATAACGCGGATGTGAGATATAAGGTCAAACTGCGTCTCATCGGACCCGATGGCCGGGTCGAGAAGGTATCCTGCTCTCTGAAGGAAGGAGAGCGGCTCAGCCTGGGCCGCTCCACGCCCAGGATCGACTTGAATCACCCCTCGGTGGCCGACGAGCACTGCTCGCTTTTTCTCAAGGATGGCGCGATTTTCATCCGTCCTGACGGCACAGCGGAGATCACCAAGGGGGGCGAGAGACTGGGTGTCTATCGGCTCCGCCTCCAGGACAAGATCGATATGGGGGCCTTTCAGATCGAGATTCTGGAAATCCCAAGAAACAGCGAGAGCGAGGACGACCCCTCGCAGGATGAGCCGCCTCAGCGGACCCGCAAGCTTCCTGGAGCGACCGACGTGCCACTCTTCGATCTGGATGCCTCGGACGAATGGCCTCGTCCCACGAGCGCTCAGGATCGTTCATCGATCAGCATTGAGATGCATGACCGGCCTTCCGAACTTCCTCCTTTGCCCGATCCGACCCCTGAAGCTTCGCCTCCGGTGTTTGAACCCGAGCCTTTGGGCTTGTCCGAGGACAGCACGATCACGGCTTCCATCCGGATCAAGATGCCTCGGGCCGATTCAGATGAGAAGCCGCACCGATCGCCGGTCCTCGCCGATTTGCCGGATGATCTCCTTCTGCAGGATTTCCCGAAAGGACCAGAGCCTTCACGCGGGTCCTGGTTGGGCAGGGTTTTCGCCGCGAGTCTGCTGATCGGGGGACTCGGCGTCGGGTATCATTATCTTATCGGCGAGTGGAATACGGCTGGCGCTCGCAAGCTCGTCCAGCAGGCAGGCCAGTGGCTCTCTCAGGCCGCCAGCGGATCGAAGCAAGACGCGTTTGCGCGAGCGGAATTCTTCGAAGCGGCGCGGAAGGGAAAGGTCTCGGTCCTGAACTCTTTGCTGTCATCCAAACGGGTGACGCCTGATCTCGTGGATGAGCGAGGCGTGACGGCGCTGATGGTTGCGGCCAGCGAAGGGCAGGTTGGGGCGGTGAAGTTCTTGCTTAGTCGTGGAGCCCAAATCAACAGCGTGGACAATCAAGGCACGACGGCATTGATCTGGGCCGCGTTCAAGGGAAACGAGGCCGTCGTTCGCGAGCTCGTCAATCGAGGAGCCAATATCCACATCGCGCGCAAGGACGGCGACACCGCGTACAAAGTGGCGTCGCGCTGGGGACATCGGTCTTTGTCCAGTTATTTGAGCTCTCTCTCGGCGGGCTCTGTCGTGCCCAAGCGGATTCCGGCGCGCATGATTCGCAAAAAGCCCGAGATGCGCAAGAGAGACTCGAAGACTCGGTCGACGAAAAATTCGAAAGGAGCTTCATCGCAAGTCGTGAAGCCTAAGCCGCGCCCGGCCTCGCGATCTTCCGCGCATCCGCCGACCCGGCATCAGGAGCCAAGCCAGCATCAGAGACATCAAGCGGCAAGCCTTCCTCAGCGACTCAGCCAACCTGAAGCTCCGCCGCAGCATCCGGAAGGGACTTTCGGCCGAAAAAGCCACCCGGCTCCCCCGGCTCCTCCGGATCTGATGCCCCAGTCGATTCTCGTTCCTCCCGCGAATGCCGCAAAGAAGAGCGGGGCCAAGACCTTCATCGATGCTACGCAGTGATCGCCGTGGGTTCGCGCGGTCGCTTATTTCAGGCTCGATGCGAGAAGCTTGGTTTTTTCGCGCTCGTAGAGAGCGATGGCGGCTTGCACCGATTCGAACGCCTCGGCACGGTCCAGGAATTTCTCGACGACCACCTTCTTGTTCTCGAGCGCCTTGTAGTCCTCGAAAAATCTCCGTACCTCCACCATTCGGTGAGGGGGGAGCTGTTGGATGGAATCGTAGAAGCTGTATTCAGGATCGTGAGCGTGGACGGCGATGATCTTGTCGTCGGCTTCGCCCTGGTCGAGCATCTTCATTAGCCCGATGGGCTTGACGATCATGACCGAGAGAGGATCGACAGGCTCCTGACCCAAGATCAACACGTCGAGAGGATCGTGGTCTTCGCAGTAGGTCCTGGGGATGAAGCCGTAGTTCGCCGGGTATTGGACCGAGCTGAAAAGCACCCGGTCGACCTTGATCAGACCAGTTCGCTTGTCGAGCTCATTTTTCACTTTGGAGCCCTTCGGGACCTCGATGATCGCGGGAAGGAGATGAGGGACGTCCGAGCCAAGTTCTACGTCATGCCAAGGATTCATGGGGGATCTCCGGTGTAAGTGCCTCGAATCTAGGCGTTTTCAGCCGAAGGGTAAAGGGCGATTTTTCGGGACGCGGCGCAGGTGTCCATGGGACCCCGAAGTGTGCTACGCTCGGAGGAGCTCCGGGTGGATCTCAGGATCGATCAAAGCCGAAGCCATTCACGGGAGTCTAGAATGGCGGAGAAAGGAGAAAGCCATGAAAGCACAGGTTATTTCTTTTCGTTGCACGCTTAGAAACAAGCTCGGCAAGTTGATCAGCTCTTCCTATAGTCAACAGATTCTCGGGGACCCCGAAGCCGAATCCGGTGATGCTCTGCGAGGATTGATCGACGGTTTGAAGGGCTTGAAGGCGGGCCAGAAAAAGACGATCTGCATTCCCGCCGCGGAAGCCTACGGCTATTACGACCGAAGGCTGGTTTTCGAAGTCCCCAAGAAGAGGATCCCTGGGAGCGAAACTCTTCAGATCGGCGATCAGGTGCCTGGTGAGCTTGAGGATGGCTCTCCGTTGGTGTTCCGTGTCGTGGACACGGGAGAGCGCTCAGTCACGCTCGATGCCAATCATCCGCTTGCCGGCGAGGACCTCGTCTTCGACGTCGAAGCCACGGATGTCCGGGAGGCGACCGAGGCGGACTTGAAACGGGATCTCCTCCACGCTCAATCGCCCGGACCGTACCTGCACTGAACTTAGCGGAATCGATTCCAATCTCATCGACTGCGGCCGTTCGTCGAGATCAGCGATTCAAGCTGTAATAGAGTTCGCGAAGGGCGTTGGTTGCTTCTTCGCTCGGCGTCCAAAAAGCGGCTTTGCTGCTTCCCTGATAGCTCTTGCGGATCGCCGCGATTTGGGTCTCGGCTTGCGGAAACTTCTTGCGGATAAAGAAGACTTGCTGATCCCAGATCTCGCGCATGCGCTCTTCCGGGCTGAGTTGGCGGGTTTCGGCGTTCTTTCTCCCTCTGGCCATGATTGACTCCTCCTTGTGTTCACCTTTCCGATCCGTGGAAAGGACCCCCAGTGTATCGAATGCTCGAGACTTGACCAGAAATTTCTGCCTACGGATCTGAAGATGCCGCATTGAGTCCAGAAAATGTCAATTTCATGACAGCTTTTGCTTTTCAAATCCCCCGATCTCAAGTTCAATGACGACTTAAGCGGGGGGCTTAAATGAACATTCTTTCAAATCGAATATTCGTCGGGGTTTTAGTTTCGTCAGTGCTGTCCGTGCCAGCTTTGGCTGGAGAGGTGTTGCGGCTCAAGGCCGGGGAATACAGGACGCGTGATCGATCCCATTCTCTTTTTATCGAAAGAAAGGCCACCGAAGCGCCTGGCTATTTCGTGATCCAATTCGTGAGCGCGATCACTGCTGAGGATCAGAGGCAGCTGGAGAGCTGGGGCCTGCAACTCAAAGGATACCTTCCCGACGATGCGCTGATCGTGCGCGGGTCTTCGGCCAAGGCGTCCCTTTTCAAGGATTCGTCGTCGCGAGTCCGGGCCGTGTTGACGATGGCGCCCGAGTGGAAACTCAGCGAGACGCTTTCGAGCGCCTCCGTCGACGAACTCCTCTGGGTCACTGTGGGTGACGCCGCTGACCTGCGCGACGTGATCGCCAGGATCGAGTCCATCCCTGGCGTTAGTGCCCAAGAAGCCGGCTCGAGGGACCTGCTGGTCCAAGGCGCTCTTTCACGCCTGCTTGAGATCGCCGCGATTCCCGCGGTGGAGTGGATCGACCGGGTTCCAGTCCTTCAGAGCTTCGTCTTGCCTGTCGATCCGGCTCCCAGCCTCTGGAGCGCGCCCGAGTTAACGGGCTATGAGTCTGGGACCAAGCTCATGGGCTTCGAAGCCGCGTGGTCGCGTGGGTTCAAAGGTGAAGGCCAGATCGTCGCGGTCGCAGACACGGGGTTGGATACGGGAATCGAGGCGACTCTTCACGCGGATTTCGGATCCTTCGTGAAGGGCTTTCCGATCGGGCTTGGCACTCGAAGCTGGCATGATCCGCAAGGTCACGGAACCCACGTCGCGGGATCCGTGGCTGGCGACGGAAAATCCTCGCAGATGCAACTACGCGGAGGCGCGTTCGAAGCCGGCCTGATGGCGGAGAGCCTTTGGAGTCCGATCCTGGACAACCTGGCTCCCGGCACGGACTTCGATCGGCTCATCGGCACTGTTCACCGTGAAGGAGCGCGGATTCAGACCAATTCCTGGGGAAGTCCGATGAATCTCGGAGCCTATGACACGATGGCCATGAAGGTGGACGAGTTCATGTGGAAGAATCCCGATATGCTCGTGCTCTTCGCCGCAGGCAATAGCGGCGAGGACAAAAATCGCGACGGGCGCGTGGATGAAGGATCGATCAGCAGTCCAGGAA
>CAYNDM010000140.1:0-8026 GCA_964395265.1 uncultured Bacteriovoracaceae bacterium | reverse complement strand
TCGGTGGTTTATTGTGGGCAGATAGCCGGTCATTAGGCTGGTCAGAAAGCCGGTCAGAACGCTGGGCAGAAGGCCGGGCAGAAGGCTGGTCAGAAGTCCTAAGTTGGCTCATTTCATCCTCACGGAGAGACCAGGGGCGGTTCGATTGAACCGTCCCTTTTTTTATAGCCTGATTTGAGACCCGATCTCGATCACTTGATCTGGCGACAACTTGAAGTACTCGGATGCCGAGCGTGCGTTTCGGGAGAGAAATACAAAAAGCTTTTTTCTCCAATGAGCCATTCTGGAGGTTCCAGTCAGGGAGAATGACTCCCGTCCCAGGTAAAAGCTCACCTTTCTCTGATCGAGCACCAAGCCTGAGCCCTCGCATGCGGTCAGGATCTCGGGCACGTCAGGGCTTTCCATGTATCCATATCGTGCAACGACCTTAACGAATCCGTGATCAAGATCCGTGACTCTGACTCTTTCCGTGGCGGGCACCGAGGGCTGGTGCTCGGTGAGGATCGATAGCAGCAACACCCGCTGATGCAATGATCGGTTGTGGGTATAGTGATGGAGCAGTACCGACGGCGCTACGTCCTGATTCAATGTCATGAAAACCGCCGTACCTTCGACGCGATGGGGATTCTCCATTTCGATTCGCTTCATGAATTCGCCGAGCGGGGTCGCCTTGCTTTGTAACTGCTGGGAGACGGCCAAACGGCCCTGCTTCCATGTCATCATGGCAATTAGCAGCGTTACCGCGATCAGAACCGGGATCCATCCTCCGCTGAGGAGCTTGACCGCGTTGGCCGAGAAGAAAGAGATATCGACAGCCAGAAACAACAGAAGGAGCAGCAACGCCGGAGCCTTCCTCCACCTCCAGCTCCGCCGAGTCACCTGGTAAAAAAGGAGGGAAGTGATGACCATAGTGCCGGTCACTGCAATTCCATATGCCGCGGCGAGATTCGTCGATTTTTGAAAGCTCAGCACCAAGACGATGCAGGCGAGCATGAGGAGCAGGTTTACTTTCGGCACGACGACATGGCCTTCGGTTTCCCTCGATGTGTGCCGGATCGTGGTTCGGGGCAAATAACCCAGCTGCACCGTCTGTTGGGTCAAGGAAAATGCGCCGGAAATCAGTGCCTGCGAAGCGATCGCCGTCGCTAGGATCGCGATGAAGGAAAGCGGATATAGCAGCCAGCCCGACACGAGTCCGTAAAAGGTATTCGCAATGGCCGCTTGGCCGCGCTCGAGAATCAGGGCGCCTTGTCCGAAGTAGTTGATGAGAAGGCAGGGAAAAACCAGGCTGAACCAACCGACCTGGATCGGGCGCTTTCCGAAATGCCCCATGTCGGCGTAAAGCGCCTCGCAGCCGGTGATGCACAGAACTACCGATGAAAGAACCAGGAATCCGATGATTCCGTTTGCCGAGAAAAAGCGAAACGCGTGAACCGGGTTGACTGCGGCCAGAATTTCGGGGCGTTCAAGGAGCCACGGCAAACCAGTCGAGGCCAGCGTGAGGAACCAGACGACGGTGACCGGCCCGAAGATCTTCCCGATGATCGCGGTCCCTCTTTTCTGCACTGAAAAAAGCCCGATCAAGATAGCGATGGTGAGCGGCACCACCATCGGTTGAAAAGCCGGGGTCGCCATCTCAAGCCCCTCGACCGCGCTGAGCACAGAGATCGCCGGCGTGATAATGCCGTCGCCATAGAGCAAGCCCGCTCCAAGCAGCCCCAGTACGATCACCCCAAGTCGCTGACGCCGATCCGAAGAATTTTCGAAGCGGGGCACGAGCAAGCCGAGCAACGCGATAATGCCACCTTCGCGCCGGTTGTCCGCTCTCAGGATGAACCCCAGATACTTGATGCAGATCACGAAGGTCAAAGACCAGAACACCAGGGAGAGGATCCCAAACACGTTCTCGGTACTTAGAGCTAGGCCATGAGAAGGATGGAAACTCTCTTTGATTGCGTAGAGAGGAGAGGTCCCGATGTCGCCAAAGACGACGCCGATCGCGCTCAAGGTCAGCGCGGCGAGTTCTTTGCCGGTCGGTGGTTTCCGGGGTTCCGGGCCTGGTTCCATAGAGTGCAGATCTAAGCACGAACCATCACCACTTTGTACAGTCGAGTGATCGTTGGGCTCCGTGCCCGGGTCAGCACGGTTTGAGCGATTAATGCAAAGTGTTATCCTCCTTGCTTCCTGCCATTTTCTCTGAGAGGTTCGCCTCGAACTTTCATATCGACGGCGCGAATGCCTGCGAGCCCCTCTCGAAGGATCTCTTCCGGACGATTCGTTGACTTATGATCAGGGCCTCCACTATGGTGTGGACCTATGTCCTACGACCACAAAGCGACGGAACCCAAGTGGCAGAAGATTTGGGAAGAAAAGCAGGTCTTTCGCGCCGATAACAACTCGAGCAAGCCCAAGTATTACGTGCTCGATATGTTTCCCTATCCCAGCAGCTCGGGGTTGCACGTCGGCCATCCTGAAGGATACACCGCCACGGACATTATCGCTCGGTACAAGAGAGCTCGCGGCTTCAATGTGCTTCATCCGATGGGATGGGATGCGTTCGGCCTTCCCGCCGAGCAATACGCACTCAGGACCGGGGTCCATCCGGCCAAGACGACGTACGAAGCTATCGATAATTTCCGCCGCCAGCTCAAGTCGCTGGGTTTCAGCTATGATTGGAGCCGCGAGATCGCGACCTGCGATCCCAAGTATTACAAGTGGACCCAAGCGATTTTCCTGAAGCTCTATGAACGCGGATTGGCTTATCAGAAAGAGGTCCCGGTCAACTGGTGCCCGGCTCTGAAGACCGTGCTGGCCAACGAGGAGGTCGTGGACGGCAAGTCCGAGCGCGGTGGCCATCCGGTATATCGGATCCCCATGAAGCAGTGGATGCTCAAGATCACCGAGTACGCCGAGCGGCTTCTCAACGATCTGGATCGGCTGGATTGGCCGGAGAGCACTAAAGAGCTTCAGCGAAACTGGATCGGGAGAAGCGAGGGACTCCAGATTCGGTTCGAGGTAGATGGGCATGACGAGGCGATCGAGATCTTCACGACTCGTCCGGACACGATTTTCGGAGCGACTTACATGGTTCTGGCGCCCGAGCATCCCCTAGTGTCCCGGATCACGACCGGAGACCGTCGCAAGGACGTCGAGTCCTATCAAGCTCAGGCGGCTCAGAAATCCGAGGTCGCGCGGCAGGAGGCGTCGAAAGAAAAGACCGGCGCGTTCACGGGAGCCTACGCCGTGAACCCGCTCAACGGAGAGAAGATTCCGGTCTGGATCGCCGATTACGTTATGATGGGGTACGGAACCGGAGCGATCATGGCGGTCCCGGCCCATGATGAGCGGGATCACGAGTTCGCGGCCGCTTTCGGGCTTCCGGTGATCCAGGTGGTACAGCCTTCGGAGCCATGCGAAGGAGTGTTCACGGGAGAAGGCATCGCGATCAACTCCGGGTTCATCGACGGAATGCCGACTCGAAAGGCCGCGAAGGCGGTCATCGAATGGGCTGAAAAGAACGGGAAAGGCAAGCGCAGCATCCAGTACAAGCTGAGGGACTGGCTTTTCTCCCGCCAGCGTTACTGGGGTGAGCCGTTCCCGATCATCCATCTCGAGGACGGCACCAAGAAAGGAGTGCCGCTCAACGAGCTTCCCGTCGTCCTTCCCAACGTGAAGAGTTACGAGCCAACGGGAACCGGTGAAAGCCCGTTGGCGGCGATCCGGGACTGGCTCGAGGTCACTGATCCCGAGACGGGAGCCAAGGCGAGACGGGAAACGGACACGATGCCAGGGAGCGCCGGCTCTTCGTGGTATTTCCTGCGCTTCTGCGATCCGAACAACGACGACGCTCTGGTGAGCCCGGAAGCCGAAAAGTACTGGATGCCCGTGGATCTCTACCTCGGGGGCCCTGAACACGCCGTTGGGCACCTGCTCTATGCGCGCTTCTGGACCAAGGTCCTGTACGACGCCGGGATCATCACGCACGACGAGCCGTTTCAGCGACTCGTGCACCAAGGGATGATCCTGGGCGAAGACGGCGAGAAGATGTCGAAGTCTCGAGGGAATGTCATCAATCCTGACGACGTGGTGGAAAGATACGGGGCCGACACGCTTCGCATGTATGAGATGTTCATGGGGCCCCTGGAACGCGACAAGCCTTGGTCGACAACCGCCATCGAAGGGGTCTACCGCTTCGTCCAGCGCGCTTGGAGGATTTTCATTTCCGACGACGAGGACCAGAAGCTCATCGTTTCGGACGCGCAGCCTTCTGAAGAGGAGCTCAAGATCTTGCACAAGACCATCAAAAAGGTCACCGAGGATATCGAATCCCTGCGTTTCAACACGGCTATCAGCCAGATGATGGTTTTCGTCAATCACATGACCAAGAGAGACGTGAAGCCTCGCGCTTGCCTGAAGCCTTTCGTGCAGCTGCTCAATCCGTTCGCTCCTCACTTGGCAGAAGAGCTCTGGCAACGGCTGGGCGAGCGCGCCGAGCTGACTTACGAGCCATGGCCGAGCTTCGATCCCCAGCTCGCGAAAGACGATTTGATTACGGTCGCGATCCAAGTGATGGGCAAGACCCGTGGGACCATCGAGGTGGAGCCTGGCGCGGAGCAGGCCGTGGTCGAGAAGCTGGCTCGCGAGCTTCCGGGAGTGAGTACCCAGCTCGCAGGCAAGCAGATCCGGAAGATCATCTTCGTGCCTAATAAGATTCTCAACTTCGTGGTGGGCTGAGCGTGGATGGCGGTCGTCCCGGCTTGGTTCAGAGCCGGTCGCCGGCGTTGCTTCCCTCGCTCAAGCGGCCTTTCTCAGCTGCGATCGAAGAATGTGGAGAGCCTGAGAGTAAAGGCGTCGCGCCTCCTTGTTGGAGCTGATTTCGAAAACCGGCGAAACTTCCTTTTCTGTCCTCATTAAATAGCGCTCCGCCCATCGCCGGGCGCGAGGAAGCATGCGCGCTATGTCCAGGAGATTGTCCGCGCGATCGAGCAACTTGACATCGACTGCCTCGGGATCGCGTAGGATCGCGCCGTAGTATTTTGGGTTCTCCGCGATCTTGATCTCGTTCGGGGCATCGTCGGGCCACCATTTCGAAAGCAGACGCACGATTTCCACGACGCGAGGTGGGAATCGGTCCTCCAAATCCTCGAGCGTGACATGCGTATCTTCCACCGAGTCGTGAAGGCCTGCCGACAGCCCGCATTCGCAGGCCGCATGGGCGACTCTCAGAAGATGGTTGATGTATGGCTCGTCGCTCGCCTTTCGTCTTTGGGATGCATGGGCTTCGGCGGCGTATACGGCGGCTCGAGCGAAGAGATCCAGTCCCTTGGAGCGACACATAGCGGATATGTTTTTCAATTTACGAGCCATTGTGCCGCGTTGGTATTTTCCGTGCACATTTGTCGACAGCCAACGATGAGAATGTTGCTTCGATCAGAATTCCCTAACGGTCCCTTCGGGGATCCTGCCCTTTATGTATGGGAGATTCACGAGAACGACGCGATGTTGCTGGACTGCGGCGATCTTTCTCGTTTCTCGGTGCGTCAGCTTCTCAAAGCGAGATACGTCTTCGTGAGTCACTGCCATATGGATCATTTCTTCGGGTTCGACTTTTTTCTTCGGGTCCATATGGGCCGCGCCAAGCGAGTCACGTTCTTCGGGCCTCCGCGGACTTCTGATCGTGTTCGCGGAAAGCTTCAAGGGTACACCTGGAACCTGATTCACGATCAGGACCTGGTATTCGTGGTTGTGGATCTCGATGCGGAGTCTAAGACCAAGAGAATCACGCGCTTTAGCTCCAAGGATGGCTTCGAGCCCGAGGCGACGATCGAGGAGAAGTGGAACCCTGACGATCCCATCCTGGACGAAGGGACTTACACGGTCAGGTGCGCATTGCTGGATCACCGCACGCCTTCGATGGCTTATTCGGTCGAAGAGAAGCAGACCTTGCGAATGGACTCGGACCGCATCAGGAGTCTCGGCCTGAAGCCGGGTGCCTGGATTCTCGATGTGAAGAATTGGCGTCAGCTTAGGCAGACAGGGAAGGATCGCATCGTGGTGCCGGATCAAACGGGCATTGATCGGATTTTCCCAATCGAAGATCTGGCTCGGCAGGTTCTGTTGCCCAGGCAACGCCATCGCCTCGTTTACGCAACGGACGGAGCTGCCAGCCTTGGAAATCAGGCTCAGCTGCTGAATCTGGCATCAGGGGCCGACGTCTTTTACTGCGAAACCTGCTTTTTGGAAGAGGACGCCCGCCTCGCTCACGATACCAAGCATTTCACCGCGAGATACATCGGTGAGATCTGCCAGCGGGCTGGCGTGAAATGCGTCGTGCCCTTTCATTTCTCCAAGCGCTATCACTCTTGCCCCGGGCGTGTATGGCAGGAGGTCGAGTCCCACTTCTCGGGGATCGTGCACAAGCTGGGGTACGATTCCTTTCCTGAGCTTCCGCCCGCGGCGTCTGGATGAAAAAATTCGCGAACTGTCACAAACGCGATAAGCCGTGCGTTTTACTTGTTAAAAGGCCCGATTGAGGCGGACGGATGAGTTTAACGTTGATTTTAAAGCGATTTTCATGGGGCTTTCTGCTCTTTCTTGGAGGGACTTCCCATTCTGTGGCGCAGGACTTGAGCCCTGAGGAGGCGCTCCGAATCGCTTATGCGAATAATCCGGAGATCCAGGCGTCGGTGGCAGAGGCCGCTTCTGAGCGAGCGCTGATTCGATCCCGCTCATGGCTCGATAATCCCCGCTTCGGGCTGATGAGAGAGGCGGGAATGAGCGCGATGCAGGAGAGCCTGGGTCCGATGAACTCCTGGTCCGTCAGCCAGGAGCTTCTGTTTCCTACGAAATATTTTTCGCTTCGATCGGCTCAGTCGTCCCGGAGCCAGGTCGCTGAAGCCCGGGCCGAACAGACCCGGCTTTCCGTTCGCCAGTCGGTTTTGACGTCCTATTACTCATTGTATTCCGCCAAGAGGATCCTCGCCTTGCTCGAGGCGCAGAAGGAGACTCTCAGGGAGATCTCGAGGATCGCCGAGGCCCGCAGAGCGACGGGCGCCGTGCCCCAGCAAGATGAGATGAAGGCCCACGTCGAGCAAACACTGATCGAGAAAAACCTGATCCTGCGGCGTCAAGAGATCGCTGAGCTTCAGGCCAGGTTCAACGCATTGCTTGATCGCGATCCAGGTGAGGAGATTTCGATCCGATCCGCGCGTATCGAGCCGCCGAAGCTCAACGAGCGATTCGAGGAAATCGAGAAGATCGCTTTGCGTGAAAGTCATGAGGTGCGCGCTCAACGCAAGGAAGTGGAAGAGGTCTCCTCGGCGCGGACTCTCGCGAAGATGGGGTACCTCCCGGATATCATGCTGAGCTACCGCAAGCCGTTCACGAATTCGCCTGAGGGAGCCTTTGTCGCGAGCGTCGAGATCTCGGTTCCGCTCTGGTTTTTCATCAATCAGTCCAGCCAAGTCTCAGCAGCTTCGGCCAATCTTCTGAGAGCTGAAAAGAATTTGCAAAAGCGGGTTCGTGAGACGCAGGCCGAGGCTCGATCGACTTTTGAGCGAGTGAAGGCCCTGGATGAGCTGATGAAAATCTACCAGACCTCGCTTGTGCCTCAGGCTACGAGCACGTTGAATTCCTCTCGTGCCGCCTATAGCGCGGGCCGCACGGGATTTCAGGAGCTTCTCGATTCGGAGCGATCGCTCTACGAGGTCAGGATCGGTTACTACGAGTCCCTGTCAAAGTTCGTCGAGAGCCTGAGCGGATTGGAGAAGATCGTGGGGACATCCTTGAGCACTTTGCCTTTTGGAGGGAATGAATGAAGAAGATCGCCAGGATCGCGTTGACTGTGATCGCTTCGTTGATCTTGCTCTCCTGCCAGCCAGGCCGCGAGGTCGGGCGCGAGCCGCATTCGATTCATGAGGTCGAGGGACAGGAGAAGCCGACTCAGAAAAAAGAAGTCTGGACCTGTCCGATGCATCCTCAGGTTCGGCAAGACGGCCCGGGAAAATGCCCCATCTGCCATATGGAC
>CAYNDM010000139.1:0-8036 GCA_964395265.1 uncultured Bacteriovoracaceae bacterium | reverse complement strand
TAACGGGGCGACTCGCGATTGGCATCGTGAACGGCGCGATCCAGGATGGAGTTCACCTTTTGGTCCAAAACCTGGAGGGAATCCTCGACAAGCAGGTGGCGATCCGTGAAGTTATCCACCTCGTATGCGCGAGCGCCGGACGCTCCCATCGTGCCCGCCACCAGGCCCAGGGTGAATGCCGCAGCCCAATTCCTCATAAAATCATCATAGGACGAAGTCGCGGCGAATGCCAGTGGAGGACTGCGCCAAACGCATGACTGCCTCGCGAGGCTTCCCTCGATAGCGCGACCCAGGCGCCCAAAGTGTTGACGGAGCTACGCCACGGGCCCTGTCTTCAGGGCTCACGCCTTCTCTTTCGCCCACGAATCCTTGAGTGTCACTGTGCGATTGAACACGAGATGCCCCTTCGAATGGTCTCTCATGTCCGCCACGAAATAGCCGGTCCTCTCGAACTGAAAACGGGTCTCGGGAGCGGCCTCGCCCAAACTGGGCTAAACCCGCGCAGACTGCAAAACCTCGAGAGACCTCGGATTCAGATGGGACTTGTAATCGCCATCGCCACCATCCGGATCGGGCACATCGAAGAGGCGGTCGTACAATCGGATCTCAGCGGGAAACGAATGCTCGGCCGATACCCAGTGAATGGTTCCTTTCACTTTGCGCCCATCCGGAGCCGAGCCTCCCCGGCTGGCCGGGTCATAACTGCAGCGAAGCTCCACGATTTTGCCTTGATCGTCCTTGATGATCTCGTCGCATTTGATGAAATACGCGGATCTCAAGCGTACTTCTTTGCCCGGGGCCAATCGGAAGTACTTGGGCACGGGGTTCTCCATGAAGTCATCCTGCTCGATGTAGATCGTCCGCGCGAACGGAACCTTTCGAGTCCCCATCTCAGGGCGTTGCGGATGATTGGGCACATCGAACTCCTCGACCTGGCCCTCGGGGTAATTGGTGATGACAACCTTGAGCGGACGAAGCACGGCCATCGCTCGCGGCGCCCGCCGATCTAGATCCTCGCGGATGCAGCTCTCGAGGAAACTCATCTCGATGCAGTTTTCCTTCTTTGTCACTCCGACCCGCTCGGCGAAATCCCGAAGCGCCTCGGGCGTGAAACCGCGGCGGCGCATCCCCATGATCGTCGGCATGCGCGGATCATCCCAGCCCCACACGTACTTCTTCTCGACCAGCTCCAGCAGCTTGCGCTTGCTCATGACGGTGTAGTTGAGGTTCAGGCGCGAGAACTCGATTTGCCGAGGACGCGACGGGGTATTCAAGTTCTCCAAAACCCAGTCATAGAGCGGACGATGGTCCTCAAACTCCAGAGTGCAGAGCGAATGCGTGATCCCTTCGATCGCGTCGGAGATCGCGTGCGCGTAGTCGTACATCGGGTAGATGCACCACTTGTCCCCTGTTCGATGATGGTGAGCCCGGCGAATCCGGTAGATGACCGGATCCCGGAGGTTGATGTTGGGTGAAGCCATGTCGATCTTCAGCCGCACGGTTTTGCTCCCGTCCGGGAACTCGCCGCTCTTTATTCGGTTGATCAGATCGAGATTTTCCTCGACGGAGCGATCCCTGTAAGGGCTCGGCTTTCCGGGTTCGGTGAGCGTACCCCGGTACTCGCGCACCTGCTCGGCGGTCAGGTCGCAGACGAACGCCTTGCCGGCACGAATCAGGTCGAGCGTGTACTCGTAGATCCGGTCGAAATAATCCGAAGCATAAAAAAGATTGGACCAGTTGAATCCCAGCCATTTGACGTCTGCTTCGATCGAGCGCACGTACTCCACGCTTTCCTTTTCCGGGTTGGTGTCGTCGAAACGGAGATTACAGGTGCCGTTGTAATCCCGGGCGATCCCGAAATTCAGGCAGATCGATTTCGCGTGACCGATATGCAGGTAGCCGTTGGGTTCGGGCGGAAACCGCGTGGCGACTTTCTTATGCTTGCCCGTCTTCAGGTCCTGCTCGATGATCTGGCGGATAAAATTCGTTGGAGCTGATCCTTCCGCGGTCGTCGGACCCACCGAAGCCGGGCCGCTTCCACCTTTCGCATTCAATGTTTCGTCGTTCTCTTTCATGCGGTGCCTCTTCTTGAGATTCTGTCAGACCTGCGCCCTTCTTACACCGAAATCGCGAAAATTGCTTGTCTTCCAGGCGCCCCTAGCCGTTGAAGAGCCATCACTCCGCATGACAGACAGGATCATGAAAACAGGACACGGATGGCTGCCTGCGGTATCTGGCCGACGAACTGTTGCGACTATTGAATCATCGGCCGCAATGGGATCGACGCTCTCGCAAAAGAACATCTGCGCAGAGAGTTCAGGCGCGCCCGCTTCGGCCGTGAGAGCATCCACGAGGCGAACCACTGTCTCCCTTTGCCTCTACACTGCCGCCCAAATCGCCCCTAGACTCCGGCTGCGTCGATAGCCGATATTTTATTCTCATTTCGGATAGTTAAAGAAAATCCCTCATCCAACTCTCAAGCCCGAATCTCAAGTCTTCCTTGAAGCACTCCAAGAGACTTCGAGCCGCTTTGAATTGAATGTCCTTCGATTCGAGAAGAGCTTTTCCGTAGCTTGCTCTTCTCCTCCTCGCACCAGAGCGAAGCATGGGCATACCTGTTGCTCCTTTGATGGGATCAACCACCTGAGGAGATCCCATGCCTGAGCCAGCCGGCACAAGACCAGCGATTCCCCCATCTTCAGTGAAAGATGATGAAGCGAAGGAAGCCCCTGTCCAACCGGGGGACTCGCGCATACAACCCGCCAATCCGCTTCCCGAACAACACCTGGATCGCCCAGGGACCGAAGCTAAGCTCAAGCCGCGCCCTCGCTACCAGGCTCCGACTTACCGCGGTTCAGGAAAACTCGAAGGCAAGGTGGCGCTGGTCACTGGAGGAGACTCCGGCATCGGGCGGGCCGTAGCCGTTCTCTATGCCCGCGAAGGAGCGGATGTCGCGATCGTCTACCTCAATGAACATGAGGATGCCGAAGAGACCCGTCGAGCGATCGAGAGAGAAGGACGAAAGGCTCTCCTGATCCCCGGGGACGTCACCGATCCCGGCTTCTGCAAGAAAGCGGTTGAACGCACGGTTCGCGAGCTCGGCCATCTCGACATCCTGGTGAACAACGCCGCCTACCAGGACCACGTCGAGTCGCTCGGAGAACTCAGCGATGAGCACTGGGATCGGACTTTCAAGACCAATATCTATGGATACTTCAGGATGACCAAGGCCGCGCTCCCTCACCTGCGCCCCGGAAGCGCGATCATCAACACCGGATCGGTTACCGGAATGAGGGGAAGCCCCTCGCTTCTGGACTATTCGACCACCAAAGGCGCCATCCACGCTTTCACTCGCTCCTTGGCAGGAAACCTGGTCAAAAAAGGAATTCGAGTGAACTGCGTCGCGCCAGGCCCGGTCTGGACGCCGCTCAACCCCGCCGATATCGAACCCGAGGAAGTCGCCCAGTTCGGCGCCACGACTCCGATGAAACGCCCCGCACAACCCGAGGAAGTCGCCCCGGCGTACGTGTTTCTGGCCTCCCCCGCCGACTCCAGCTACATTACGGGCGAGATCATCGGAGTGCTGGGCGGCGAAATCGCTTCGGCGTGACTCGCGCCACGATCCGGTCGTCCGATCAGCTTCCTTGCCTCCGATCGATGACGCTGCCAAACGGAACAGTGGTTGCATTTTCGCTGAAACGCTCGGATCAGGGATCTCGAGAGCCACCTGAGCCAATATCCTCACGGGTGGATCTCAGCAGCCTCTCGCTCGACTCGCCCAGGGATGAGCGGAACGGAAGGAGCAGCGGCGATATGATTCTCAAGCACGTGGTCATCACTGGTGGAGCAGGCTTCATCGGATCGCATCTCTGTGATGCGTTCCTGGGAAGAGGCTACGCGGTCACCGCGATCGACAATCTTCTTACGGGAAGCCGAGAGAACATCCGCAGGGCGCTCAAGAACCCGAATTTTTTCTTCATCGAATGGAATATTTCGAAGCCGCTGCCACGGGCCGAAATCCCGTTCCTCAAGCGCCACGGCCTCGAGGGCGTGCTGCACTTCGCCTGTCCCGCGAGTCCCGCGGACTTCGATCGAATCCCTTTCGACATCCTCGAAGTCGACTCGCTTGGGACGATGTACACGGTCGACCTCGCGATGAGATACGGCGCCCGCTATCTCTTGGCCTCCAGCTCAGAAGTCTACGGCGATCCCTTGGTCCACCCTCAGAAGGAGGACTATTTCGGGAACGTCAACCCAGTAGGCCCGCGCGCCTGCTACGACGAAGCCAAACGCTTCGCCGAAGCCTACGTCGCTTCAGCCATGCGCGGTCGGGGCTCCTACAAAGGAGGAGAGTTCCAGCCCCTCAATGCGGCGATCGTTCGCATCTTCAATACCTATGGACCGCGCATGCGCCCGGACGATGGCCGGGTCATCCCCGAATTCTGCGCTCGCGCGCTCCAGGGAGAGCCGCTGATCGTGCATGACAACGGCGAACAAACCCGAAGTCTCTGTTTCGTCGCCGATCTGGTTGACGGCGTCCTTCGGCTCTTCGAAAGCGATCTCCGCGAA
This sequence comes from uncultured Bacteriovoracaceae bacterium, assembly GCA_964395265.1. GTDB lineage: Bacteria > Bdellovibrionota > UBA1018 > UBA1018 > UBA1018 > CAYNDM01. The sequence goes on along the minus strand of CAYNDM010000139.1, from coordinate 3,467 downwards.
CCCGTGAACCTGGGAAGCCCGGACGAGCGCACGGTCCTCGAGCTGGCGCACATCATTCGGGACCTCGCGGGCAGCCGATCCGAGATCCACCATGCCCCTGCCCGTCCCGAGGATCCCAGGCGACGGCGCCCGGATACCTCGAAAGCCGCGCGCCTCTTGAAGTGGAAGTCCAGAACCGGTTTGCACGAGGGGCTTCGAGCGACGTTGGAGCACTTCCGCCAGCAGAACTCCAGGCCCAAACTGGTTCCCCTTCCCGCGAGTCCAGACGAATCTCAACTGCAGAAGGCCGGATAACCCAAGCCGCCACGCCAAAGCGCCCAAAGCTGCCCCTGCAACGTCGCCTCGAACGGAACACTTTTAATGAAACACCTTCGGCTCCACTCCTGGAACCTCGACGCAAGCGAAGCGGCTCGCCTGCAAACCAGGCTTCGAACCCTGCTTCGGATTGAGCCCTATCACGGCCCCGTCGGGACCGTTGCCGGCGCCGCCGTCTCTTTCGAGTGATTTTCGGATACCATCCACGCGGGGTTCGTTGTCATCGATGTGACAAGCGGGTCCATCATCGAGAAAGTCTCGGCTACCGTCACCGAAGCCTTTCCTTATGTGCCGGGCCTTTTGACCTTTCGAGAAGGCCCGGCTTTGCTGCGCGCCTGGGAAAAACTTCGAACCCGGCCTGATGTCGTGTTCTTCGACGGCCAAGGCATCGCTCACCCGCGGCGCATGGGGATCGCCGCGCATATGGGCCTTTGGATCGATCTTCCCAGCATCGGCTGCGCGAAGAGCCTGCTCTGCGGGACCCACGACCCGGTTGGAGAGAAAGCCGGAAGCAGCTCATGGCTCCTGCATCGAGGCGAGATCGTGGGGGCCGACCTCCGGACCAAGGACCGGGTCAACCCCGTCTATGTCTCGCCGGGGCATCGGATCGATCTCAACGGAGCGATCGAGATCACCCTGAGGGTCAGCGGAAAATACCGGGTCCCCGAACCGACCAGGTTGGCGCATCTTTGGGTCAATGAAGTGAGGCGCGGCTACTTCAAAGCGGCCAGCTCCGCGTAACCCTTGCCTCAGAGCCGGGGCTCGACTACTCCGGAACGGGCGGATCAAATCGACATAAACCGTCCAATCGGCGTAACCCTTGGTTCGATCAACTGCCCTATGGTAGGGATCGCTTATGGACTGGAAGCTCTTCTTCATCACCTTTGGAACAATCTTCATCGCGGAGCTGGGAGACAAAACACAGTTCGCGGCACTCGCCGCTTCTTCACAAAGCAAGGACACCGCGACCGTTTGGATCGCAGTCGTCCTGGCGCTCGCGCTGGCAGGCACCATCGGAGTTTTCGCAGGGAGAGTGCTGGGCGAATTCATCCAACCGCAGGCCCTTCGCTGGATCTCGGGATCGCTTTTCATCGTTGTGGGGCTTTGGGTCCTGCTCTCGCGTTGATTCTTCGGCTCGCGGGACTTCTTCAGTTCGGTGGACGTGGGTCGAGTTCGGTGGATCATGGGCTCGTGTGTCTTTCGAGACCTTCGCTGTCTAATTCTTTTACAGGAATTGAGCTTTCCCGCATAACAACCCCTCGAAATCACGAATAGAGCCAAACTGGCTCCACCTTTGCAATTCATTGAGTTCAAAGGAACCGTGCCTATGAAAATTCGCATGATGTTGGGGCTGTTTGCCCTGAGTTCTTTATCGATGATGTATTGGAACCAGGCTTCTGCGACCATTGCTCCCATGAGCCCGAGTCAGATCGCGCAACTCTGCGGTCCCTTTGGCGCCGCCCGTGGCGCCTACTTCTGTCCTCCATTCGCAGAATTCCAAGTACCGCTTCATTCCGGCGGCATCTATACGATCCAGCCGTATCCTTATCCGATTCAGCCCCAGCCTTACCCCATGCCGGTCCGGCACCCCATGACTGGACAGATCGTTTATGCTGACCCTCGCGCCGTATGGTACGGGGCTCAGCCCAGCATTTTTCCCATGCCTCCGATGAGCCTGCCTGGATCCGCCCCAGGTGGTTGCTTCCCCGTCCCCATCAGGATGGGAGCTTGGTAAGCGAGTCTGAAATAAATAAGCCCCTGGCCTGAACTCAAGCCAGGGGCTTCTTCACGCGGTCGACGCCGGATCGCTTACGCGACCGCGTGGCGTGTGGGGGGCTCGTCAGCTTGCTTCGCGGGAGGCGTCCTGGGGTCCAGTCCAAGAGCCGCCTTCAACACCTGTTCGACGTTCTCGACGAACTCGAAGCGAAGCTTCGACTTCACCTCCTCGGGTACCTCCCTGAGGTCCTTCTCGTTGCGCTTCGACAGAATGATCCGGTCGATCCCCGCGCGATGCGCGGCGATCACCTTCTCTTTGATCCCCCCGACCGGAGTGACCGCTCCTCGCAGAGTCACCTCGCCCGTCATGGCGAGTTTCGGGTTCACGCTTCTTCCGGTCAAAAGCGAGGCGATGGTCGTGAGCATCGTCACGCCTGCCGAAGGCCCATCCTTCGGAATCGCCCCTGCCGGCACGTGGATATGGATATCCTTCTGGCTATACTCGAAGTCGGGGGTCATCCCAGCGAGCTTCGAGCGCACCAAGCTCAGAGCGATCTGCGCGGACTCCTTCATCACGTCGCCCAGCTGACCGGTCAAGATCAGCTTGCCCGTCCCCGGCATGAGACTCGCTTCGATGAAGAGGATCTCTCCCCCATGCGGAGTCCAAGCCAGGCCTGTCGTCACGCCTGGAGGCGCGATTCGTTCGGCCACCTCCTCGACGAAGCGCTCAGGCCCCAGGATCTCATCGAGATCGGATGCTTCGATCCGCACCGGAAGCACAGCTCCAGGAGCGAGAACCTTCTCCGTCGACGCTCTTGCGATCGCCGCCAGGTTTCTCTGCATTTCGCGCACTCCCGCCTCGCGAGTGTAGCAACGCAACACCTGCAGCAGAGCCTCGTCCGAGATCGTCACCTGCTCAGAGCTCAGCCCGTGCTCGCTCAGCTGCTTGGGAATCAGGTGATTCTTGGCGATATGCACCTTCTCCGCGGTCGTGTAACCCGAGACATGGATCACCTCCATGCGGTCCAGCAAAGGTCCCGGAATCGACTCCAGCGAATTGGCTGTCGCAATGAAGAAGACTTTCGAGAGATCAAACGGGACGTCCAGGTAATGATCCAGGAACGTCGCGTTTTGCTCGGGGTCCAGCACTTCCAGAAGCGCGCTCGCCGGATCGCCTTGAAAGCTTCGAGACATCTTGTCGATCTCATCCAGGATGAAAACGGGGTTGTTCTCCCCGGCTCTCTTGATGCCTTGGATGATCCTGCCGGGCATCGCGCCGACGTAAGTTCGCCGGTGACCTCGGATCTCGGCGTCGTCCCGGACGCCTCCCAGGCTGCCCCGCACGTACTTGCGACCCAGCGCCCTGGCGATGCTCTGACCCAAGCTGGTCTTGCCGACTCCGGGCGGCCCTACCAGCAATAGGATCGAGCCCTTTC